>JADZBY010000644.1 GCA_020851855.1 Anaerolineae bacterium | reverse complement strand
TTGCCCATGCCCGTCACCGTGACCGGGACGCGCCCGCCCGGCGTATCGGTCATGACCACCGGCGTGCCGCACAACATGGCCTCGACCTGCACCAGCGCGAAGCACTCCGTATCGCTGGGCAGCGCCAGCACATCCATCGCCGCGTAGAAGTTCGCCATCGCCTCGCGGCTGGTGATCTCGCCCAGGAAGATGAGATGGTCGCGCCACTGCTCCACAAGCGCGCGGTGCGTCTCCCAGGTGTCTTCGTAGGGGATGTTGTACTGCCCGGCAAAGACGATGCGCGCGTTCGGATGACGCCTGGTGATCACGTCCAGCGCCCGGATGAGCAGGTCGGGCCGTTTTTCCCGGACAAACCGGCCCGAATAGCCGATCAGCGGCCCGCCGTCGGGCGCCCATTGCTGACGCAGCTCGCGGGCGCGCTCCGGGTCGGGCAGCGGCATCTTGATGGGCGGGTAAATGACCGAGACGCGGTCGCGAAAGGGCCGCAGATAGTAGCTGTTGTCGGCGTAATCGTGGCTGTACGCGATCAGGCGGTGCGCGCGGCGGGCCATCTGCTTGTAGAGCTGAAAGGTGACGAACTCCGTGAGGCGGTTCTTCAGGCCGGGCGGCAGCACCAGGTCGCCGTGATGGGTCGCCACGACGCTCGTGCCGGTCAGGCGGGCGACGAGCGCGATCATCCACGTCTCAAAGGCGGGCGTATTGGCGAAAATGACGTCGTAGTTGCGCATGAAGGCCCACAGCGCCAGCGGATAGGTGGGCATGATCATGGCGCGGCTGAAGCGGATGGGCGCCCACAGCCGCACGATGCGCACGCCCCGGATCGTCTCGTCGCGGGGCAGGTCCAGGCTATGCCGCGCACACAGCACGGTCACCTCGTGGCCGCGCGCCGCCAGCGCCTCGGCTACGTCCTGCACGTGGATGGTGTAGCCGGTGTAGTGCGGCACGTAGTACAGTAGCGAGATCAGGATTTTCAGCGGGCGTTCTTGCTCAGGCACAGGGTCTTAACTCTCAGGCGTCTCTGTCGGGGCGCTCGCCACGGTCAGGCTCGCCTCGGCGCTCGTGGACTCGGCCTCACGGCGGCGGGCGAGCTGCCGCGCCGAGCGCATGACTTCCCCGAAGCTGATCTTCTGCCGCGACAGGCCGATCCAGCCCGTCACGGCGTACAGGGCCACGTTCATGATATGCAACATCACGGCAAAAGCAAAGGCGCGCTCCGGCGTGTTTTCGCCGCCGATCATGCCGCCCGCCTGCAAACCCAGGATGACCGCCGCCTCAAACGGCCCGACGCTGCCCGGCACGGCGGGCAGGGCAATGGCCAGCGAGGCGATGGCGATCATGAGCAGGGCAGCTTCCCAGCGCGGCGTCTCGTAGAAGGTGAAGAGCAGGATGTACCCGGCCACTATCGACGGAATCCACGCCGCCGCCGTCCAGAAGAAAGCGCGCGCGATGCCCTTCACCGAGGCCAACGGTGCGATGCCGTCCAGCAGGTGATCGACGACCTGCCGCAGGTGAAAGCGCCGCAAGAAGGGCAAAATCCGTTGCGCCACGTCCAGCAGCCAGTGCGCCAGTCCGCGCCGCGCCGCCAGGACCGCCAGGAACACGATCCCGGCGACGGCCAGCAGCGCGCTGGCCCGCGCCCCGGTCGCCACTTCGGGCGGCACGGGCGTCATACTCACCGCCAGCGCGATGATGACCACCACCATCAGCAGGTCGATCAGCCGCTCGGCCACGATGCTGCTCAGCGAGGTGAAGATCGGGATGGGCGGCGTCAGGCGCGTCACCAGGTACGAGCGCGCCACCTCGCCCAGCCGGAAGGGCAGCCAGGCATTGAACAGGTAACCGACGTTCATGATGTGCAGGCTGGGCCACAGGCCGATCCGGTCATCGAGCAGCGCCCGCCAGCGCACTCCGCGCAGCAGCAGGCCGATCCACGCCACGCCGAGCGAGGGCAACAGGAACACGTAGCGCCCACGTGCGGCTTCTTGCCCGATGCGGGACAGATCGTTCCCCTGCAAGGCGTAGGCCAGCGTCAGCACGCTGATCACCGCGCCGAGCATAATGCTTTGCCAGCGTTTCATGAAATCCAAGCTGCTTTCTGCCGCACGCACGGCGCGCCATTATAGCATAGCGCCCGCCTGGCAGTCAGTGCGCGCGCGACGTTCAACGTACACGCCGCCCGCCGCAATTCCTCAGTGGAGCGCGGCGCACGTGTCGGCGGGTGAGTCAGCCCCGGTTGCGTTCCTCAAGGGCGCGCACCAGCGACCGGAAGTGCTCACCCCGCGCGGCGAAGTCCTCATAGGCGTCGAAGCTCGTGCCGCCAGGGCTGAGCAGGACCACGTCGCCGGGAGTGGCCAACCCGTCGGCCTGGCGCACCGCCTCGTCAAGCGTCGTACATTCCTGGATCGTCTCCAGCGGCCCCGGCTGAATGGCCTGGGCCAGCCGCACCGCGTTGGCGATGACCGGGCCGTGCTCGCCAAAGGTGATGAGCGCCTTCGCCTTCTGTGCGGCGAGCAACGCCATCTGGTCCCAGGGCAATTTTTTATCTCGCCCACCGGCCAGCAGGATGATCGGCTCGGTAAAACTGCGCAGCGCCGCAATGACGCGCTCCGGCGCGGTGGCGATGCTGTCGTTGACGTACGTCACGCCGCCCACGACGCGCACGATCTCCAGCCGGTGCTCCACGCCGCTGAACTCGCGGATGACCAGCCGCATCGCATCGATGGGCACGCCCGCCGCGCCCGCCGCCGCGCAGGCCGCCAGCACATTCAGCACGTTGTGCTCGCCGCGCAGCCGAATATCGTCGCGTGTGCACACGACGTGCGGCTGCCGGTCCGGCGATCCTGCGCCGACGACCATCAGCCGGTTGCCCGCCAGAAACGCGCCATCCGCGACCAGGTCGCGGGCGCTGAAATAGAGCACCTGTCCCGGCGCACTGCGGGACAGCGCGTGCGCGCCGGGATCGTCGTAGCCGAAAATCGCCGCGTCGTCGGGCGACTGGTGCAGAAAAACGTGCGCCTTGGCGGCCATGTAGGCTTCCATGCTGCCGTGGCGGTCCAGGTGGTTGGGCGTCACGTTGAGCACCAGCGCGATGTGCGGGCTGCGGTCCATCAGTTCAAGCTGAAAGCTGGACAGCTCCATCACCACGGTGTGATCGGCGTCGATGTCGGAAAGCTGGTCGAGCAGCACATCCCCGATGTTGCCGCCGACCCAGGTGGTCAGACCGGCGGCTTCGCACATCCTGCCGAGGAGCGTCGTGGTGGTCGTCTTGCCCGCGCTCCCCGTCACGCCGATGACCGGCGCAGGGCAGCGCTCCAGGAACACCTGCGCGTCGTTGCTGAGCGGAATGCCCCGCCGCAGCGCTTCCTGGCAGAACGGCAGCTGCGGGTCCACGCCGCCGCTCACGAAGACCACATCGGCCTCGTCGAGAAGCTCGACCGGGTGGCCGCCCAGCGCGTACTCGACCGGGCTATCCGAGAAATCGAGCACCGTTTCGACCAGATCGCCCAGGTTGCGCTTGTCCGAGACGATGACCCGCGCCCCGACCTTCGGCAGAAAGCGCGCCAATGCCTGCCCTTGCCGCGCAAAGCCCAGAATAACCGCCGTCTTCCCGCGTAATGGGTCCTGTTCCGTCATCCGTCGCCTTTCAGTCTCAATCGCACGGCTCACACCTTATACGGTTCAATCACCAGAGTATGGGGCAGCAACTTCCGCATATCCTTGACATTATGCGTGAAAACCGGTATCTGAAGGCGGCTGCAAACGGATGCGATGAGTGTGTCGTTGATCTCTATGCCTTGTTGGAGCCTCAGCCGCTTCATCATCGCTATAGCCCATTCCTGGTCTACATCGGCCAGGTTCACAAGCACGAAGGCATCCAATAGCTTCGTCGCTGCGCGCAGACCCTGCTTGCCGCGTGCGCCGTAAATGAACTCCAAGTGCGTTATTGATGTCACACCAAGTGCGCTGCGCGTGTTCAACCATGCCACCGCGCTTGAACTTCCTCGGAACAGGTGAACGAGGATGGTAGTGTCAACGATGCCATCCATTGTCATTCGCCGTTCCAATCCAGGTTGCGTCGCTTTGATATTTCTCCGCGCAATGCTTTCAACCACTCCAGGGCATCAGTAATGTGCGGGTTCGCCATTTCGGACCAGGCGCGCGTGTCCAATTCGCCCGATTCGATCATTGCCGCGATTTCTGGCCCGGTCTTGGGCGCCGGAGCCTTGATCAACTCGGCCAGTTCTGCATCGGTCCATGCCGTTTCAGCAGATAATTCTCGCCTTCGCAAACCCACCTCGTGCGCCAGATTTGCTGCCACTCGTTCCAGCAATTGAGCCTGTTCCGGGACCGACAGGCGAAGAGCAAGTGCAAGGACTTCTTCCAGCATAATGTCACTCATAGGCCACCACCCAATCCCTGAACCTGCGTTTCGTTCTACTGACTACCGTATCAACGCCAGCGCCACGCCAACCATCGCGGAGAGGATGCTGATCATCCAGAAGCGCTGCACCACCTGCGATTCGCTCCAGCCCTTCAGTTGAAAATGATAATGCAACGGCGAGCGCAGAAACAACCGCTGCCCACCCGACCAGCGCGCGTACAACACCTGGGCGATGACGCTGAACATCTCCACGATGGGCGCGAGCGCGATGATCGGCAGCAGCGTCCACTGCCCGGACATGATGGCCACCGTGCCGAGCGACGCGCCGAGCGCCAGCGCGCCCGTATCGCCCATGAACAACTGCGCCGGGACCGCGTTGTACCACAAGAAGGCGAAACACGCCCCGACCATCACGAAACAGAACTGCATCAGAAAGATCTGCCCCTGCACCAGCGCGATCAGGCCGTAACCGGCAAATGCGCTGGCCGTGACCGTGCCCGCCAGCCCATCCAGGCCGTCGGTCAGGTTCACCGCGTTGGACATGCCGACGATCAGCACGGCGGCGATCACCACGAACAGGATCGCCGGCAGCGGGATGGTGAGGCCCATGACCGGGATATACATCTCGTTGGCGAACTGGAAGCCGCCGTTCACGAAGGACATAACCACCGCCGCCGCGCCCGCCATCAGGAATTGCAGGATGAACTTGGTCCGCGCGGATAGCCCTTCGCCATTGGTGCGCAGCTTGAGCAGGTCATCCACCCCGCCGAGCGTGCCAAAGCCGACCAGCATCAGCAGCGGCAAGAGGATGCTGATGCCGCTGCCTTGCTCGCGCGGGCGGATCAGGTTCACCAGGTTGATGAGCAGCGTGACCAGCACGACGGGCACGAGGATCAGGATGCCGCCCATCGTCGGCGTGCCCTCTTTAACGCCATGCCAGGCCGGGCCGTCGACGCGCAGCCGCTGCCCGATACGCAGCCGGCGCAGGATTTCCACGAATGGCCCGCCCCAGATCACGGTGAGCAGGAAGGTGATGCCGCCCATCGTGAGCGCGAACGGCAGCGGATTGCTGATCATGTGTGCTCCTGTAAGGCTACCAACCCTTACCCCTTACCCCTCTCCCTCATGGCGAGGGGAAGAACCAAGAGTATCCGGTCTTTCTCCCCTCTCGCCCTGGGGAGAGCGGGGCGGGAGCGTGAGGGTAGTCCTAAAGCTTAGTTGCCCTGGATCATCGCCGTGTCGCCGCCCTGGGCGCGCAGATTCGCCCGCTGCTGGTCGGTCGGGATGTCCATCAGCACGACGAGCCGCTCGACAAGCTGGGCGAAGGCGGGCGCTGCGGTCTGGCTGGCGAAATTGCCGACGTTGTCCAGCTTGATCAGGATCGAGACGCGCGGCTCGTCGGCGGGCAGAAAGCCCACGAACGTCGCGTTCTGCAATTCCGGCTCGTACAGGCCGGGGCACGTCGCGCAGAAGATCTGGGCAGTGCCGGTCTTGCCCGCGATGGTGTAACCGGGCACTTGCGCCTTGTCGCCCTCGCCGCGCGTCACCACCTGGATCATGATGTCCTTGATGCGCCGCGCCGTATCCCGCGAGATGGGCGTGCGGGCGGCGATGGGCACGGCCTCGATGCGCTCGCCGTCGCGGACCGTCGCCAGCCGGATGTGCGGCTGCATCATCTGCCCGCCATTGGCAATCGTATTGGTGAACGAAAGCATCTGGAGCGGCGTCACGGCCAGCCCTTGCCCGAAGCTGTTCGTGGCGAGGTCCGAGTCGCTCCATTCGCCAAAGGTGGTATCGTTGGGAGTACGCAAGATGCCACCGGCCTCGCCTTCCAGGTCGATGCCCGTTGGCTGGCCAACGCCAAACCCGCGCAGGCCGAGATAGAAGTCGGTCGGGCGAAGTATGTCCACGGCAAGCCAGGTTGTGCCCAGGTTCCATGAGCGAACCAGAATATCAACAAAACTCTGCGAGCCGTGTGCGGCG
>JADZBY010000643.1 GCA_020851855.1 Anaerolineae bacterium | reverse complement strand
TGATCACCGGGATCTTCGCCTCGTGCGCCGCGTCCACCACCGCGGGCAGCGCCGACGGCTGTACCGGCGATACCACCAGCGCGCTGATGCCCTGGTTGATCAGGTCCAGGCTGCCCGATACCTGCGTCTCCTGGCTGCTCTTCTGGTCCGACAGCACGAACTCCGCGCCCGCTGCCTCGGCGGCTTCCTGCACGCCGCGCGCGTATTCCTGCCAGTACGGCTGCTGCATGTCGTACACCGAGTAGCCGATCTTGAACGGGTCCTTCTTCTCGAAGGTGGGGCCTTCTTGCGCGTTCACGCCGACAATGCTGAAGGCGAGCGCGAAGAGCAGGGCGAGGGTGACTAAACGTGAAAGGGTCTTCATTCTTTACTCCTGATCCTGAGTGGCGTCCTGCGGGAACAGCAAAATGCGCAAGGTCAACGAATGACTGGACGGATACCGGCGGAGTGTGTGGCGTCAACCCTCCTTCCCCATCACGGGGCTTGCCGTAGATTGGCGGACAACGAGCATCGGCTCAAAAACGGCCTGGGTCTGGGCGGGCGTTTCGCCGCGCAAGATGCCCAGCAGGATTTTGATGCCCAGCGTCGCGACATCGGTGAGGCTCTGGCGCACGGTGGTCAGCGGCGGGGTCTGGTACGCGGCAAACTCAATATCGTCCACGCCGACCACGGACACATCGTCCGGGATGCGCAGCCCGGCTTCGAGGATGGCCCGCATCGCGCCGATGGCCAGCCGGTCGTTCGAGGCAAAGACCGCCCTGGGGCGTGGGCGGGCGTCGAGCAGTGTGCGCATGGCATGGTAGCCCGATTCGCAGCTCCAGCTATCGTCGCCGACGGCGTAAATGCCCGGATCGATGCCGCGCGCCGCGATGGCGTTCTGGAAGCTCTCCAACCGCTCGCGGGACAGGCGCAGGTCGAGCGGGCCGCTGATGTGGGCGAAATGGCGGTGGCCAAGCTCCAAAAGGTGCTCCGCGACGAGGCGGCCCGTCGAGAGGTTGTCCAGGATCACGGACGGGCCGTCGTAATGGTCGGGGATGCGGTCCACGGCGACGGTGGGAATGCCGGCAGCGCGCAGCGTATCCAGGCCGCCCATCGAGTCCTGCGTCGAGACGAACAGCAGGCCGTCGATCCAGCGCTGGGTGGCGCTCTCCATGTACTTCTTCTCGCGTTCCAGGTCGCTGTGGGTGTTGTACAGGATCAGGTTGTAGCCGGAGCGGTGGGCGTAATCTTCGACGGTGCTCGCCATCTTGGCGAAAAACGGGTTGGTGATGTCCGAGACGACGAGCGCGATGCTGCGCGTGGAGCCGGTGCGCAGGCTGCGCGCGATGGCCAGGGGCCGGTAGCCGAGCTTGTCGATGGCCGACAGGATGCGCTCGCGGGTGTCCGGGGCGATATCCGGCTTGTTGTTGATGACGACGGACACGGTCTGGACGGAGACGCCCGCCAGGCGCGCCACATCCTTCATCGTGGGGCGCAATCTTTTTCGCGGCATGACAAACGCTTATCCGTAACCTGTAATGACATATCTGAACGATCACATGAACGATCAGACTCTATACCGAATCAGGGCGGCTGTCAATCGGGTGAGGATCAGGGCAATCGCATCAAAATCCGCCGTTGAGGCAGGCAGCAGGAAAATACCTCACCCCCTGCCCCCTCTCCACGCGGAGTACCGCGTAGCGAGGGGGGAAGCACGCCAGTGCGGCAGTCGATCTCCCCTCTCCATGCCGTCGGGGGTCCCCGACCGGGTTCCCATTGAACGCTTGCGTTCAATGGGTGGTCTGGGGGTGACGGACATGGAGAGGGGCCGGGGGTGAGGATGAGGCGATGGCCCTGGCCGGCCCAACCCGCGCTAAAATGGGTACGCTCGCCTCGTAGGCCGCCGGCTGGCGGGAAAGCGCGCGTATCGCCTTGCTGCGCAAATATGTACTCGCCGTCCTGATCGTCGCGGTGACCACCACGCTGCTCGGCCTGATGCGCGCCAGCCTGACGCCGGCCAACGTGGCCGTGCTGTACCTGTCTATGGTGCTCGTCGTGGCCGTGTACCAGGGGACCGGGCCGTCGCTGCTGGCCTCGCTGCTCAGCTTTCTGGCCATCAACTACTTCTTTGTCCAGCCCTACTACACCTTCCTCGTGGGCGACCCGCGCGACGTGCTGGAACTGCTCGTATTCCTCGGCTGCGCGGCGCTGGCCGGCCAGCTTGCCGCCTTCACGCGGGCGCAGACGGCGCGCGCCGAGCAGAGCCGGCGCTTTGAAGAGGCCGATCAGCTCAAAACGGCCCTGCTGCGCGCTGTGTCGCACGATCTGCGCACGCCGATCACCATCATCAAGTCGTCGGTCGCCAACCTGCTCACGCTGCACCACACGCTGCCCGATGCCGAGCGCGTGGAGATGCTGACCGCCATTGATCGTGAAGTGGACGCGCTGAACACAATGGTTGGCAACCTGCTGGACAGCGCGCGCTTGCAGGCGGGCGCGCTGTCGCTCAACCTTCAGTGGAACTCGCTCGAAGAAGCGGCGGGCGATGTGGCCGCCGACGCCTTCCGCCGCCAGGGCCGGGAGTGCATCCGGCTCGATTTCCCGGACGAGATGCCGCTCGCCCCTTTTGACTATGGGCTGATCCGGCAAACGCTGAGCAACCTGGTGAACAACAGCCTGCGCTACGAGCCGCCGGGCGGCATGATCGAGGTGCGGGGCAGCTACACCGCCCACGAGGCGCGCGTCGCCATCGCCAACCACGGCCCGCGCATCCCGCCCGCCGAGCGCGAGCAGATCATGGAGCCGTTTCACCACGGCCCCGGCGGCAGCACCGGCCTGGGGCTGGCCATCGCCAGGGGGATCATCGAAGCGCATCGCGGTAAAATAGAGGTCGAAGATACGCCCGGCGGCGGCGCGACCTTCGTTTTCACGCTGCCGCTGCGCGCGCCGGGTATGGAGCAGACGCCGCCATGAACAGCCGTAAGGTCCTCATCGTCGATGACGAGCCGCAAATTCGCCGCCTGGTGACCACCGGGTTGGGCGGCTATGGCTTCAAGATGCTGAGCGCGGCGAACGGCCAGGAAGCGATCACGCTCGCCGCCCAGCAAGCGCCCGACCTGATCCTGCTGGACATCGCGCTGCGCGTGCCGCCCGACGGCCTGGAAGTCTGCCGCCGCCTTCGCGAATGGAGCCGCACGCCGATCATCATGCTCACCGTGCGCGGCGACGAGCACACCAAAGTCGAAGCGCTCGACGCCGGAGCCGACGATTACCTGACCAAGCCGTTTGGCATGGAAGAATTGCGGGCGCGCGTGGAAGCCGTGTTGCGCCGCGCGAACAGCGAGCCGGGCGGCGCGGGCGCGGCGGATGTGCGCGTTGGCGATCTGTTCATCGATCTGGCCAGCCGGCGCGTCTTCGTGGAAGGCGAAGAGGTGCACCTGACGCCCAAAGAGTACGAGCTTCTGCGGCTGCTGGCGACCAACGCCGGGCGCGTATTGACGCACCGAATGCTGCTCTCGAAGGTGTGGGGGCCGGAATACAGCGGCATGGATCACTACGTGCGCGTCTTCGTCAACCAGATTCGCAAGAAGTTGAAAGAGAACCCGGCGCGCGGCGTGCGTTACATCCTCAACGAGCCGGGCATCGGCTACCGCTTCGTGGACACCGAAACGCGCCTGCCGCCGGCGACAGGGACGCCGGAGCCGCCGCTTCCCTGACACATTCTTGACGCATCCGGCCTTGATCTTGACCCAAACCTGACGCCTGCGGTGCTACAGTGGCAATGACGACGATTCCGTCGCTCGATGATCACTGAAGACCGAGGATTCCATGCCCCAAAACACGATCATGGTGCAGCATTCCGGCTCAACCGAGAACCTGGACGCCTTCCGCCGGGCGTGCCGGGCAGCGCACCGCCAGAATCTGCGCGTGACGCTGGTCGTGATGCAGCCGGTGCAGCACCTGAGCTGGTTAGGCGCTGACGAGTGCCCGATCGATACGCCGCTGCTCCGGCAGGTGTGCGACGTGTACGGCACGATTGCCAGAGATTTCGGCGTGGCGCTCGACGTCCTGCCCTTCCAATACTACTCGCTGCATGGGGCGATTGCTGATGCCGCCGACCTGATCGACGCACAGGAAGTTATCGCCAGCCTGCCGCCCAGTCCACTGCCCTTCGTGGGCGAATTTCGGGCGCGCGCGTTGCGCAAGCGGCTCGCAGAGCAGGGGCGTACCCTCTCGCTGGTAGGCAGTGAACCGTCCTTCGAAGCCGCCGCTGACTGAGTCAGCGCCAGCGCTCACCCCACGCCTTCCCCGGAATACCCAGGCTGGGGTGAGTTCATTCCGCCGCGACAATCGGGTATAATCCCCGCATGACGCCCGTGAGACACCATCGGATGACGCCATGCACGTCGTCGGCACTGCGGGGCATGTAGACCACGGCAAATCCACGCTGGTCCAGGCCCTGACCGGAATCGACCCCGACCGCCTCAAAGAAGAAAAAGCGCGCGAGATGACCATCGACCTGGGTTTCGCCTGGCTGGAATTGCCCGGCGCGCCGCCCGTGGGCATCATCGACGTGCCCGGCCACCGCGATTTCATCGAGAACATGCTGGCGGGCGTGGGCGGCATCGACGCGGCGCTCTTCGTGGTCGCCGCCGACGAAGGCCCCATGCCCCAGACGCGCGAACACCTCGCCATCCTCGACTTGTTGCGCATCCCGACCGGGCTTATCGCGCTGACCAAGATCGACCTCGCCCCGGACCCGGCCTGGCGCGAACTCGTGCTGCTTGATCTGGCCGAATTGACCGCCGGGACGGCGCTCGAACACGCGCTTGTCGTACCGGTGTCGGCGCGCACCGGCGACGGGCTGGACGAACTGCGCCGCGCCATCGCCGCCATGCTCCAGAACGCGCCGCCGCCGCTCGATTCCCGCCAGCCGCGCCTGTGGGTGGACCGCGTCTTCAGCGTGAGCGGCTTCGGCACGGTGGTGACCGGCACGCTGCTCGGCGGCGCGCTGGCGCTCGGCCAGGATGTCGAGTTTCAGCCGGGCGGCTTGCGCGGGCGGGTGCGCGGGCTGCAATCGCACCACCGCAGCCTGGAACTGGCCTCGCCCGGCAGCCGCGTGGCGGTGAACGTGGCCGGCGTCGAGCGCAGCCGGGTGGCGCGCGGCGCTCTGCTGACGCTGCCCGGCGCGCTCACGCCGACGCGGCTCGCCGCCGTGCATTACCGGCATCTTGCAGGCGCAGCGCGTCCGCTCAAGCACCAGGCCGAGGTCAAGGTCTTCGCCGGATCGGCGGAGAGCCTGGCGCGCGTCCGGCTGCTGGAAGGCGAATCCATTCCGCCCGGCGGCGAAGGCTGGCTCCAGCTTGAATTGCGCGACCCGCTGCCCCTGTCGCGCGGCGACCGCTTCATCCTGCGCCTGCCCTCGCCCGGCGAAACCATCGGCGGCGGCGACGTGATCGATCCCGCGCCGGGCCGCCGCTGGCGCAAGGGCAGCCCGGAAGCGCTGGCCCGCATCGAGGCGCTAGCCCACGGCGACGCGGCGCAGCTTGTCGCCCAGGCGGCGGACCGCCCGCGCAGACCGGACGACATCGCCGCGCAGACCGGCCTGGACGCGGACCTGGTGCGCAATCTGCTCGATGCGGCGCAGGCCGAGGGCGGCGTCGTGGCGCTGGGCGATGGCCTGTGGATCGCGGCGGCGGCGCTTGACCAGTTCATCGAGCGGGCGGTGCGCCGCGTCGAGGATTTTCACCGCGCCTCGCCCATCCGGCCCGGCGTCCGGCCCGAAAAGCTGCGTGGGCAACTCGGCCTGAGCGCCGCCGAGGCCGAGGCGCTTGTTGCCCAGGCCGAAGCGCGCGGCGCACTGGCGCGCGGCGCTGGCGGCGTCATCGCCTTGCCCGGCCACACCGTGCGCTGGACGCGGGCGCAAGCGGCGGCGGTAGAGCGTCTGCTGGCGGCGTTCGAGGCCGCTCCCTTTACACCGCCGTCGGTCAAAGAGGCGGCGGCCATCGTCGGCGACGAGGTGCTCGCCGCGCTGATCGAGCAGGGCGAATTGCGGCAGGCGTCGGCGGATGTGCTCTTCCGGCCCGCGGTTTACGCCGAATTGGCCGCCGAGACGCGCCGCCTTCTGGCCGAAACGGGCCGCGTCAGCGTCAAAGAACTGCGCGACCGGTTCCATACCAGCCGCAAGTACGCGCTCGCCTTCCTGGAACATCTCAACGGGCTGGGCGTCACACGCCGCGACGGCGACGATCACGTGCTCGCGTCGGGCGATTGGGGGAAGGTGGGATAAGCCTTATCCCGTCGGAGCTGGCGTTTCCGCCTGGTGCACGGGCAGCGCCAGATAGAAGACCGTGCCCCGCCCGACATGGCTATCCAGCCAGATGCGGCCCCCGTGCGCGTCGATCACCGCCTTGACCAGGCTCAGGCCCAGCCCGGACCCGCTCACATGGTCGGTCCCCGGCTGGCGCGCCCGGAAAAAGCGCTCGAAGACGCGCGACAGCATCGTATCCGGGATGCCGATCC
>JADZBY010000642.1 GCA_020851855.1 Anaerolineae bacterium | reverse complement strand
TTCGCACGGTGCCGGTTGTCCTTGACCTGTGCCGCGTCATCGAGCAGTATGCGGCGGATTGCACACTGCTCACCTTTAGCAATCCGAGCAGTGTGGTGCAGCGCGCCGTGATGCAGAAAACGACGCTGAAGGTCGTCGGCCTGTGTGATGCGCCCGCCACCATGCACCGGCTTGTCGCGCGGGCGCTCGGCCAACTACCGGACCATGTCGATACGCAGTACGTCGGCATGCACCATTTCGGCTGGATTACCAGTGCCCTGGTCGATGGTGTTGAGCGCGTGGAGGAGGCTCTGAGCGACTCCGCAATCTGGGCGGCGTTGGGCATCGATCCGGCCATCGGCGGTCTGATCGGCGCGCTGCCACATCCCTACTTTCGTTACTTCTTCCACCCGCATCGTATGCTGGCGAAACAGCGTAGCGCCGCGCAGCCGCGTGCTCTCGATTTGCAGCGGCTTGAGGCCCAGTTACTGGCTGAATACGCGGAGTACGCCGGGCGCGGCAGACCGGAGAGCCTGTCACGGCGCTCGGCGGTATGGTACGAGGCGGTGGTTGCGCCGGTTGTAGCTGCGCTGGCCTTCGGCGTGCCCGCCCGGCTGGCCCTCAACCTTCGCAACGATGGGCGTGTCGATGAACTGGCCGACGACACAGTGATCGAAATCTCGGCGCGCATCGAGGGCGGCGTGATCGAGGCGCCGCGCCCGCGCCGACTCCCCTCGTCCGTCCAGCTCGGCCTTCTGCAAGCGAACGCCGCCTATGAGCGAGCACTGGTCGAGGCCATCTTGGACGATTCGCGCGAGCGGCTCCTCGAAGCACTGCTCATTCACCCGCTTGTACCCTCGTTCGACGCGGCGCGTGAGATCGTGGACGAACTCTGGCCACGGCGCGGCTGGCCGAAGGAGACTGCTTCATGACCAACACTGAGGCGCTGGCAAAGATGGCAGGAATTCCCATCGCGTGGGGCGATGGCAAGCGTACCGTGATCTTCGATAACCGTCTGAGCGTGAAGGAGACGAAATCGCGCCTGCGCGGGGCGCTCAGGCCGGTGCTAGCGAGCGAAGCGGACTGCCAGCCGGACAACGGCGTCCTGTACTGGATGTACAACGGCATCAGCCTGCCGGAGCACGCCGCCGCGTTCGCCCGGCTGGGCGTCCAGTACGAACTGACCCTCCTTTATCCTGAGCCGCTCGGCCCAGAGCGGGCCAAAACGCTCGGCCACAACCACGGCATGCCTGTGTGGGGAAGGCTGAACGCGCCGGAGGTAGTCGAAGTGCTGGCTGGGGAAGCGCTGTTCTTGTTTCAGTGCTTGGACCTCGACATGATGGCCGCGCCGTATGTGTACACCGTGCGAGCCGGGCCGGGCGATAAGGTCATTTTCCCGCCCAATTTGCACCACCTCACTATCAACGCGGGCGATTCCCCACTTCTCTTCTCCGACCTGATCAGCATGTCGGTGCGTGGGGATTATCGCGGACTGAGTGGGGCGGGAGGCGCGGCATACCTGTACACGGACGCGGGCTGGCGGCGCAACCCGAACTATGCCAGTGTGGCGCCGCTGGAAGAGTACGAGGCCGAAGAGTGCCCCGCTGCGGGGCTGGTGCGTGATGTGCCGCTCTATCGCCTGGTAGAAAGCGCGCCGGATTCCCTGACGTGGCTCAACCAGCCCGAGTTATTCGCGTCAACATTCCCGATACTATCTGCGCATATGGAGCGCTGGTTGTAATCGAATAACTGTGCTCTCCACGGTGTCCGACTACTCTGGATTGTGCCGGGTATTGAGTACTGACGGCGGAGTTTGCCAAAGCTGGCTATCGAGAGCTCTTGGCAAATGCGAGACGCGCGAAATCAGGACGAGTGAAGAGCGACAGTCGACCAGTGAGGAGACTACGGTGGCCTAGCTTCTCAGGCCAGTGACCCACTACTTCCTGACAACCTGCCTCGAACCCATCGGGCTTCAGTGACTGAAAACGAGGGCTTCGCGGTGAGGCTCAGATGCTTATTTATGACAGCATTCACATTAGCCCCGGAGGCCTCAAGACTACTTACGTCGGACGTGGCCGAGGAGATGTTCTTGCGCGATCTCTATCAGGCATATGCTGCTGCTCCGCGCCTCAGGTTTCGGCATCTGGCGAAGCACGAGCGAAACGCCAAGATCGCGCGGCGATACGGAGCGGGTGAGACGTTGTCGGCCCTGGCGAAGGAATTTGGCGTTTCGGAGCAGCGCGTGCGGTATATCGTGATGCGGGGGCGGTAAAAGGACATAAGTGAGAGGCGTATTGCCAGGAGAGCCGCGTGGAGTCTGCGTGAGCGAGACTGCCTCTCAGCGACTCGCGTTTCTGGCCTTCCGCACTGATGAGGAAGGCGCGGGCATAGTTACGCTTGCGTCTCACCTTCCGGCACTAAACCTCGCCATGATGTCTTCCGAGACACGCGTGGCTTCGCGCCCGTAGCGTCTTCTGGAGCGCTCCCGGATTGCCTCCGCCTGCGCCAGGTCAGGTGGGCGCAGTTCGGGGAGGGTACGCATCGTAAACGGCCGTACGGCGAGTCCGTCCACGAGCAACTTCACCGCAGCAGTAAATGGCGGCAGATTTAGCAGGTCATGCCTTCAAATACTGGCGCCATCTCCGGGACCAGCGCGGGCGCATCGTGAATGCCGAGTCGGAACGCAACCAGCGAGCCGACATTTCCAAAGATGGCCTCCTGAACGGGGCGCTCAAGCTGCGTCAGGTACTGATTGGCAATGACCGCCGCGATGCCATACTTGCGTCCTTCGCTCAGGATGGAGGCAAACAGGTCGGTCGCGAAGTTCTGGAATTCGTCCACATACAGGCAGAAGTCAGGCCGTTCGGCGCTGGGCATATCCGCCCGGCTTAACGCCGCGATAAGCAGGGATTGGACGAGTAGCAGGCCCAGAAACTGCGCATTCTCCGGGCCGATTTTGGCCTTGGACAGGTTGACGAGCAGGATCCGCCGCCGGTCCATGGTGGCGCGAAAGTCGAGCGTGGAGGTGCGTTGCCCGATGATGCTCCACACCAATCGGTCACCCACGAATCGGTTGAACTTGCTAACGATCCAGTCGAGCACTTCGCTCTTGTGGAAGTCCGAGGTGCGCGCGATCTGCTTCTCCCAGTAAGTACGAACTATGGGGTCCGTGACACGCGGCAGCAGAGACTCCATGTACTCGGGGTCCGAGACCACACGTACCACCTCGATGAGGGTTCCGCCGCCGCTGTTCATTACGGTGAGCATTGCGTTGCGCACGTTGTGCTGGAATCGTGGTCCGACGATGCCCATCGTGCCTGGGTCGTACATGCGCAGAAGCAGGCCAATGAACTCCGTCGTGACGCGGTGTTGCTCGGTTTCGGTCTCGACGTCCAGGAAGTTCAGCCCGACTGGGTAGTCTTCGTCCGAAGGATCGAAGAGCACGACATCATCGGTGCGATGTGAAGGGATGCGCGCCAGCACCCCCTCGACGAGGTCGCCGTGCGGATCGACCAGGCACACGCCGCGACCGGCCTCAATGTCCTGCAGGATCATGTTTTCCATGAGCGTGCTCTTGCCGACGCCCGTTTTTC
>JADZBY010000641.1 GCA_020851855.1 Anaerolineae bacterium | reverse complement strand
TTGGTCGAGCGCGACGACGATCATAGACCTTCACTTGACCTGTGGTAGCGCCCTGCGCCAATGGATTTCGACGCTGAGGGCGGAGCGCTGCGCCTGGACCTGAAGGTCCAGGCTGAAGCTACGAAGCCCTGCGGGCTAAGAGCGTATTCCAGCCCGTCAGGGCTTTGTACACTCAGCCCGACGCTGAAGCGCCGGGCGCGTCACACGATCCCATCTGTTCGTGAAGCTCCACAGCGTCGGGCGCGTCACGACGCGCCCCTACACGAATCGGCGCGGTAGGGGCGGCTCGCGAGCCGCCCGCCATTCACGATTTCGCCTTGTGCCCCGCGACCTGTGCGGCGACCCAATCCAGCCACGGGGCGATGCCCTCGCCGGTCCGGCACGAGAGCGGGAACGTCACCACGCCGGGATTGAGCGCTTCCACGCCGCGCCGAAAGTAGTCCATATCGAACGGCACGTAGGGCAGCAGGTCGATCTTGTTCACCACGAGCGCATCCACGCCGCGATAGGTTCCCGGATACTTGTACGGCTTGTCCGCGCCTTCCGGGATGGACGCGATGAGCGCCGTGTGGTGCGTGCCGAGCCGGAAATTGGCCGGGCAGATCAGGTTGCCGACGTTTTCCACGATGAGCAGGTCGATGTCGTTCAGCGGGAGTTGCTCCAGCCCGGCCTGGACCATCACGGCGTCGAGGTGGCAGTCGCCGCCGGTGTTGATCTGGAGCGAGACGGCTCCCGCCGCTTCGGCGCGCTCGGCGTCCAGGCTGGTGGCGATGTCGCCGTCGATGACTGCGATGCGAAAGCGCCCGCTCAGGCCGCGCACCGTCTGCTCCACGAGCGACGTTTTGCCTGCGCCGGGTGAGGCGATGAAATTCACGGCATACACGCCCGCCGCATCGAGGCGCGCCCGGTTCAGCGCGGCCATCTGGTCGTTGGCGCTCAGGACACGTTCGACAACCGGAATCCGTTTGGTGGTCATTCGCTGTTCAAGTTCCTGTCATTTCCCTGACGGGTCGTCGTCGCCCGGCGGCGATGCCGGGCTGCTCACGGTTTCGTCGGCTTCGGCTTCCGCTTCCGCCCCAGGCGCGCCGGATTCGCCCTCGGTTTCCCCCTCAACCTCGATGGCTTCCACGTAAAATTCTTCCCCGGCGGTGACCTGCACACGCGCGCTGCCGCACGTCGGGCACTCGAACGTGTCGCGGCCCAGGCCAAAGCGCGCGCCGCACTCCCGGCACTCTAACTCGGCGGGCACGCGCCGGAAGTGCAGGGTAGACCCGGCGGCGGGCGTGCCTTCGGCCACGATGTCCCAGTAGAACTGGACCGAGTCGTCCACGATGGTCGAAAGCTGCCCGACGACGAGGTACAGGGCGGTGATGCGCCGGGCGTGCGCGCGCGCGGCGTGGTCCAGGGCGATGTTCAGGATGTTCTGCGTGACGGAAAGCTCGTGCATCCGCTGGCTCTATTCGCTCCGCCGGTGGCTTGTCCCGCTCAGCCGTACAACACGGGCTGGTGCGGCGGGGCCTGCTGGATGTCCACGATCTCCGCCCCGACTTCCTTCAAGTCGCCGCGCAAGGTCCATTCGTCCGCGCCCTGCTCTTTGATGGCGATCATGCCGCTCTTGCCCTGGGCGGGAAGGGCGTTGATGGCCACGATGTTGCCGCCCGCGTGTGCGATGGCGTTCGCCACGTTGGCCAATGCGCCCGGTTCATCCTTGATGCGCAGCGTCAGGTTCATACCCGGTTGGCCGCCGCCGAGCAACATGACCAGCACGCGCATAATGTCCGTCTCGGTGATGATGCCCGCCACCTCGCCGCCCTGCATGATGGGCAGGCAGCCGACGCGGTGTTCGAGCATGATCTGCGCCGCGTCCTGAAGTGGGCACTCCGGGCCGACGGTGATGACCGGATGCACCATGATCTGGCTCACCTTGAGCTGGTCGAGCAGGGAGACGATCTCGTACATGCTCAGCGTCGTGGCGGGCGACGGGGCCGTCGAGAGCAAGTCTTCCAGCGAGACGATGCCGATCAGCCGGTTGCCCTGTACGACGGGCAGGCGGCGGATGTTCTTCTCGCGCATCAGGTCCAGCGCGGTGCGGTGCGACGTGTCCGGGCCGGCGGTGATCACGTTTCGCGTCATGTACTGGCCAACGAGCATGGCGGTAAACACTCCTTACGATGAAGAAGGCGGGAACGTCGAGAGACAATCTCTATGTTTAAGCAGTCATTTCTCCCGGACGATTATAACACGGACGGGCGTCGCTCCCCGCAGGGCGGTGGGCGAGGGGTGGTGACAATATTACTGGTGTATATCTAATTTACTGTATACTTATGATCAAACCGCACACGCCTCGGCGTGGTCATCGGGGAGAGAATGGCATGGGAATGCCCGCCCGCTTGCTCCGGATGGTGTTGGCTGCCGCTGTCGTGATCACGCTTGCGCTGCTCACGGCGCACCCTTCAAACCGCCTCGATGCCGGGACATTCCAGGGGGAGCCGACCGTCGAGCCAGAGCAGACCGTCGAACCGGAACCGCCGCAGAACGAGCCGCCGCCCCAGACCGGCGATGACCGCCGCCTGAACCCGTTTCCCGACGAGTATTACTCGATCTGGTGCAACTTCGACCAGATCGAAGTGTGGCGCGCCGTCCCCGAGTCGGTCTTGCTCGGCAAGATTCCGCTCACGCTGGTCCTGGGCCTGAACGGATCGACGGACGCAGGCAACGGCCTGACCGTGTCGCGGAGCGGCGGCACGGTCACGGTGTCCGGGGCGAATGGCAACCTCGCCCCGACGCCCGGCTCGAAGTCGTTCAGCCTGGACGAGTGCATCGCCCGCAATGGCGGCGCGCCCGATGCGCCGCCCGCCGGCCCGCCCGTCGCGCCGCCGCCGCCCGCCCCGCTGCCCACGCCGTTCGCCAACAGCGCGCCCTCTGCCGCGGTTGACCCGGAGCTTTGCCGCAACACCCTGTACTTCATCCAGAATGCCGGGCAATGTGCGATTGTCACGGGCGTTGGCCTCTGGGCGCCGCTGCTCCTGGGATTTTGCGGCGGACCCGCCGGCGCGACCGCCGCCGGGATGCTCGGCCTGGTGGTGATCAGCAGGCGGCGCGTCCGGCGCAAGTGATGGCGCGGCGTGCTGGGACGTTCACCTCACCCCCTGGCCCCCTCTCCACACGGAGTACCGCATAGAGAGGGGGAAAGAGCGCGCCGCCAGCCGGCGATCTCCTCTCTCCATGCCGTCGGGGTCCGCTCTGGGGCGGCGGGCATGGAGAGGGGCCGGGGGTGAGGTGGGTGGGATGGGTTGGCCAGCCTCTTCCGCCGCACAGCCTTTACGCGCGCGCCGACCTGCGCGATAATGGGCAGAGGAACGCGCGTGAACAGGTGCGGCATGTCGGAACCTTCTCACAAGTCAGTGACGTTTGACCGCGCGGCGGACTATTACGACGCCACGCGGGCCTTTCCCCCCGGCCAGGAAGTTGGTGCGGCGCAGGCATTGGCGCGCGCAGGCAACCTGGGGGCGCACAGCAGCGTACTGGAAATCGGCATCGGCACGGGCCGCGTCGCGCTGCCGCTGGCGCGCTTTGTGGGCCGTGTGTATGGCGTGGACCTGTCGCGGCGCATGATGGCGCGCCTGCTCGCCAAGCGGCAGGACGAGGCGATCTTCATGGCGGAAGGCGATGCGACGCGCCTGCCCTTTGCGGCGGGCCGGTTTGACGCCGTGGTCGCCGTGCACGTCTTTCACCTGATTGCCGGCTGGCGCGATGCGTTGGCCGAGACGGCGCGTGTGCTCAGGCCGGGCGGCGTGGTGATCTCCGGCGCGGAAGGCCGCAACGCGCTGTCTGCCTTCTGGGACGCCGTCGATGGCAAAGCCTCGGCGCGCGCCCGGCCCGGCGTGCCGCACGAGAAGCGCGAGACGTTCCTCGAAGAGGCCGGGTGGATTCCCGCCGGCGTGGTGCGCCACACGTACACCGAGCAGCGCATCCCGCAGCGCTTCATCGACGGCCTGCGCGCCCGTATCTTCTCGTCGACGTGGGAGATGGACGACGCGGAGATCGAGGCGCGGGCGGCTGCCGTGCGCGAGGTCGCGCTGGAGAAGTTCGGCGCGCTCGACCGGCCCATCGACATCGAGATGAGCTTCGAGGCGCGCGCGTACCAGCCGCCGCGTTAGCGTGTGTCTGCAAACCCTCACCCCGGCCCCTCTCCCGCATGGAGAGGGGTGAGGAAACCACGGAGTTTTCCGTTCTTTCTCCCCTCTCGCCCTGGGGAAGTGAGGGTCAATGCGAGAACTGACTTTGCAGACACGCCCTAGCGCCGCATGGGAAGTCGCGCCGGGATCGCCTGGGCAATGAACAACGGAGCCACGCTATGGAATGGATCAGCATCAACAACACCTGGATTGCCGAAGTGGGCGACCTGTCCTTCTCCGTGCGGTGGATGCGCGGCGCGTGGCACTGGCGGGCGGTGTATTTCGACGGGCAGACCGAGACGGCGCAGTTTGCCGGGGATAACCGGCAGGAACAGCCCACCGGCTACGTGAACGCCGAGGACGCCATCCGCGCCGCCGAGCGCTGGTTCGAGGTCCTCAACAGCGGCGGATGAGGCCCTGAAGGTTAGGAAATGCGCCTCACCCCCTGGCCCCCTCTCCACGCGGAGTACCGCGTAGAGAGGGGGAAACCGTGCGGAAGCAGGGGACGGGGATGAAAACTCTGATGACTTTGGCCCGGGGCTGTATTTTTCTGGGTGACCTGGATTCTGGAACGCTCTCATGTCCATATTGACCGCTTCCCGCGTCGGAAAAGCTTTTGGCGCGGATGACATCTTCGAAGACATCACGCTGGAAATCCCACACGGTGCGAAGATCGCCCTGGTGGGGCCGAACGGCGCGGGCAAAACCACCCTGCTGCGCATCCTGATGGGCCTGGAAGAGCCGAGCGCCGGCACGGTGACGCGGATGCGCGGGCTGCGCATCGGTTACCTGCCGCAGCGCCCGGAACTGGTCGCCGACCATCCGCTCTGGGACGAGATGCTGACCGCCTTCAGCGACCTGCGCCGCCGTGAGGTGCAACTGGAAAGCCTGGCCCACGAGATGGCGGAGCGGCCCGGCGACGAGGCGCTCATGGCGCGTTATGGCGAGCTTCAGCACGAGTTCGAGGCGGCGGGCGGCTATGAATTTGAGAACCGCATCGAGCAGGTGCTCCAGGGCCTCGGTTTTGACCAGAACGACTACCAGAAGCCGCTGCCCATCTTTTCCGGCGGGCAGAAAACGCGCGCCCTGCTGGCCCGGCTGCTGCTCGAAGACCCCGACCTGCTGGTGCTCGACGAGCCGACGAATCACCTGGACATCGCCGCCGTGGAGTGGCTGGAAGGCTTCCTGAACGGCTGGCGCGGCGCGGTGCTGCTGGTCAGCCATGACCGCTATTTCATGGACCGCGTCGTCACGGCCATCTGGGAGCTGGACTGGGGCCAGATGGAGACGTACCGGGGCAATTACAGCGCCTATGTCCACCAGCGGGCCGAGCGGCGCGCCCTGCAATTCTCCGAGTACGA
Organism: Anaerolineae bacterium; assembly: GCA_020851855.1. Lineage (GTDB taxonomy): Bacteria > Chloroflexota > Anaerolineae > Aggregatilineales > UBA2796 > JADZBY01. The sequence continues at coordinate 4,323 of JADZBY010000641.1, read as the reverse complement.
GGCGCAGCGCGAGATGATCGCCCGTGAGGAAGAGTACATCCGGCGCAACATGGCCGGGCAGAATACGAAACAGGCCAAAGGGCGGCTCAAGCGGCTGGAACGGCTCAAGCGCGACCAGCTCATCGAGCGCCCGCGTGAGCACCGCTCGCTGCACCTGCACTTACAGGCCAACGTGCGCAGCGGCGACAAGGTGCTGATGACGAAAAACCTGCTCGTCGGCTACTCAGACGCGCCCGCGCCGCTGTTCAGCGTGCCGGACCTGACGCTGTACCGGGGCGAAGTGGCCGCCGTGATCGGGCCGAATGGCGTGGGCAAGACGACGTTCCTCAAGACGCTGTTGCAGCAGCTTGAGCCGCTGTCCGGCACGGCGAAAATGGGCGCGTCGGTCAAGATCGGCTACTTCGCGCAGGCGCACGAGCTGTTGAACCCGGACAATACCATCCTGGACGAGCTTCTGACCGTGCGCAACATGCCGATCAGCAACGCGCGCGACTACCTGGGCAGTTTCCTGTTCAGCGGCGACGACGTATTCCGCCAGATCAATACGCTGAGCGGCGGCGAGCGGGGCCGGATCGCGCTGGCCAAACTGGCGCTCGACGGGGCGAATTTCCTGCTGCTGGACGAGCCGACGAACCACCTGGACATCCCGTCCCAGGAAGTGCTGCAGGACATGCTGGCGCGCTTCAACGGCACGATCCTGCTGGTCAGCCATGACCGGTATCTGGTCGACGCGCTCGCCACGCAGATCTGGAGCATCGAGCCGGGCAAACTGACCGTGTTCGAGGGTAGCTACCAGGAATTTGTCGCGGCGCGTGAGGCGGCCCGTGAGGCGGCGCGGCAGGCGGCGATGCCCGCGCCCAAAGCGCCCGAACCCAAAGCGCCGCCGCCGGCCAAAACGCCGGCCCGGCCCGGTCAGGGCAATCCGGGTAATCCGGGCGCTCAAGCGGTGAAGCTCTCCCCGCGCGAGCGTGAAAAGCGCATCGCCGCCGTGGAAGCGGCCATCCACGCCCTTGAAGTGCGCATGGTGGAGATTTCCGGCGAGTTGGAAGCGGCCAGCGGCGCGGGTCAGGTGGACCGGGTGCGCGAGCTTGGCGAGGCCTATACCGCCACGCAGGCCGAGATCGACGCGCGCATGGAAGAATGGGAAACGCTGCTGGCGTCGTAAGGACTGGGGCGTTTTCCCAGATTCCGTCTGGCGTATTCCCCCCAGCGCTGGTAAAGTTGCGGCGCGTCTGCGAGTAGTGCGGACGGTCCTGGCCTGTTCCTGTACGCCGCCTGAGTGATGTTGCGTGTTTGACCTGCTTTTTCTCGGCACATCGGCTTCTGCTCCCTCGGTCCACCGTGGCCTGTCCGCGCAGGTGGTCATGGCCGGTGAATACCGCTTCCTGGTGGATTGCGGCGAGGGCACACAGCGCCAGATTCTGCGGAGCGGCATCGGCTTCAAGAAGCTCAACCGCATCCTGATCACGCACGGCCACCTCGATCACATCCTCGGCCTGGCCGGGCTGCTCTCGACCTTCATCCGCTGGGAGAGCCTTGACGAGCTGGAGATTTACGGCAGCCGGTGGGCGCTGGACCGCGTGCACGAGCTGGTTTTCGGCATCGTGCTGCGCGGCGAGACGCCGCCTGTGCCCATTCACCTCGTGGACCTCAAGCCGGGCGTGTTCTTCGAGTGCCCGGATTTCACGGTGAGCGCCGTGCCGGTTGTGCACCGTGGGCCGGGCTGCCTGGGCTACGTGTTCCAGGAAAAGCCGCGCCGCCCGTTTTTGGTGGAAAAGGCCGAGGCGTTGGGCATTCCCGCCGGGCCGGAGCGCGCCCGGATCGTGCGGGGCGAGGCGATCACCCTGGCCGATGGGCGCGTCATCCAGCCCGACGAGGTGCTCGGCCCGGACCTGCCCGGCGCGCGGCTGATCATCACGGGCGACATGGGCCGCACCGAGAGCGTCTCCGAGGCGGCGCAGGGCGCGCACGCGCTGGTCACCGAGGCAACGTACCTTGACGAAGAGGCAGAGCTTGCGGCGCAGTTCGGCCACCTGACGGCGGGGCAGGCGGCGCGGCTGGCGCGCGATGCCGGGTCGAAGGGCCTGATCCTGACGCACATCTCCCGCCGCAGCCGCGAGCGTGACGTGCTGGCCGAGGCGCAGACCTATTTCCCGGATGCCTTCGTGGCGCGCGACTTCGACCGCTTCAAGGTGACAAAAGACCGCCCGCTGACGCGCACCGCTCCGGAACGGCGCGACCGGCGCACCGCCGGGCAGGAAGCCGAGCCGGAGCCGCCGCTTCAGGCGGACGCCGCGCCCGGCGAGAGTATCGAGGGCTGACGGGCCGCCCAGCGCGTTAACTGCCCAGGCTGGCGGCCAGAAGGGCCTGCCGTGAAACACTCCCCAACGGCCTGCCGTGTTCGTCTACGACAATGATCTGCTTGCGGCCTTCGCGCATCATCAGTGCGATGGCGTCGATGACGCTCGTATCCGGCGGCGTGGTGAGCACTTTCTCCGACATCAACTCCCGCGCCGTCACGTCACCGCGCATCAGGCCTGTGCCAAGCACGCGCACCGCCAGCGCGCGAAGCACGTTCGGGCGAACCGGCGGGCTGACGCGCGCCACGATGTCGCCGTCGGTGATGATCCCCGCCGCGCGGGCCTGCTCGTCGAGCACCACGACACGGCTAATATCCGCTTTGAGCATGTGCTGCAAGACGTCGACCAGATCATCGTTCACGTTTACGGCAGGCACACGCCTGGACATCAGTTCGCCCACCGTCTTCCCGGTACGTGGCGGTGGCATGTCGGCGGGCGCGCTGTCCGCCACGCCAGCCATCGTGCGCAACACGTCCAGGCGGCTCAACATGCCGACCAATCGGCCCGCCCCGTCGACCACCGGCAGGCGCTTCAGTTGCCGATCCACCATGCGCTGCACCGCGTGGCCCAACGACTCGTCGGCGCGTACTGTGTGCACCGGCTGGGACATGATCGCCTGCGCCGTTTTCTCGCGGCGAACCTGAGCCAGCAATCCCGGCAGGTCGTCGGCTTCCAACCGCTGCCCGATGGACAGACTGACTGGCATCTCGGCGCGCTCCAGCAGGTCGCCATCGGTGATGATGCCCACCGGGCGCTGGTCCGCGTCTACGACGGGCACAGCCTTGAGCGATCTGCCGAGCAGCAGCTCGATCACGTCCTGCACGGGCGTATCGAGCCGGACCACGCTCACCGCCGTGGTCATGACCTCTGCAACGGGCCGGTCAGCAGGCAGCGGATGCAGGTAACGGTGGGTGTACTTGACGATGGTCACGTCTTCAAGCGTGATCAGCCCTTCGCGCACCATGGGGCCGACCAGCGCCAGCGCCCGCTGGATGTTGGGCGGCGTGTCGACCACCGTGATCGTGATGGGCAGGTCTACAGAGAGCGTTTCGAGCGTCGTAGCCCGGATGATGCTGTGCGCGCCATAACCCGCCAATCCGCGCGTCACCGTGGCGCCCGCCACGCCAGCGCTGCGCAGTGTCTCCAGAATACTCAGGTACAGCGAGCGGCCGCGCCACCGGTCGCTTTCGCCCAGGTAGATGATCAGCCGTTGTGCAGGTCCGGGTTCGGGCATGTCACATGTCCTTAGTTGCCGCGATACTAAAACCGGCTTCCAAGCAGCAGGCCCAGGAACGCTCCGCCCAGGCATAGGATATTCGTGCTCATTACGTTGACCAGTGCGCCGATCCAGTCTCCGGCGCGCGCGAGCGCCACACTCTCGTTGGCGAAGGTAGAGAAGGTGGTGAATGCGCCAAAGAAGCCGACCGCCACGAACAACCGGACGCGTGGATCGAGGCTGATGTGGTTTCCGGCCCAGCCGATGAATGCGCCGAGCAGGCACGACCCGGCCACGTTGATGATCAGCGTGCCGAGTGGGAAAGTCTGGCCGAACTGGGCGGCGGCCCACGTCGAGACGAAGTAGCGTGCATTGGCGCCGACGAAGCCACCGATGCCGATCAGAAGAAATGTCTCCACCCGTATCCTCGTAAAACGCATACGCCACCTTCTCGATCGGGGGCGCGATGAGGGTGGGGGCAGCCCGCGAACAAAAAAGCTTCTACCAGGGACAACGCCAGGTAGAAGCCATCAACCACATGGGTGTTACGCGAGCCTCATCGCGGTCGGTTCGATGCCGGATAGTGTACCGGAAGTAGGCCATTGCTGCCAGCGCCCTGTATCATAGCCCGCCTTCCTGCTTATCCTGCCCTCAACATCCTATTACCGATTGCTCATGTCCTGATTGGGTCATTTTCGTGACCCGAATCGCGCCTGTTCGTCGCACCTGAATCGTTTAATGTCCCTC
>JADZBY010000640.1 GCA_020851855.1 Anaerolineae bacterium | reverse complement strand
GGCGGCGGACGAGGCAGGCCTCGTCCCTACACCGGCTCCCGTAGGGACAACGCCTGCGTTGTCCGCGCCATAAACCCGACCCGCTCAACGGCGGCGGCGGACGAGGCAGGCCTCGTCCCTACACCGGCTCCTGTAGGGACAACGCCTGCGTTGTCCGCGCCATAAACCCGACCCGCTCAACGGCGGCGGACGAGGCAGGCCTCGTCCCTACACCGGCTCCCGTAGGGACAACGCCTGCGTTGTCCGCGCGATAAACGCCGTCAGCTCATGCGCGAATACCTCGCGGTCAAAGCGTTTGGCATGGGCGCGCATTGCCGCCGGGTCATAACGCGACGCCTCGAAGCGCTCCAGTGCGGCGACCAGCGCATCGACCGTCGGCGCGTCGAAGAACTCGCCCGACAGGCCCGGAACGACCGTGTCCAGCGTGCCGCCGCCGCGAAAGGCGATGACCGGCCTGCCGGCAGCCTGCGCCTGCACCGGCGTAATCCCGAAATCTTCCAGGCCGGGGAAGATGAACGCCCGGCAGCGCGCCATCAGGCCCGGCAGATCGGAGTCGGGCACGTAGCCCACGAATCGCACCGTTGGCCCGGCCATCGCCTGTAAGCGCTCCATATCCCGCCCACGCCCACCGACCACCAGCGGCAGATTCAGCCGCGTGCAGGCTTGCACCGCCAGATCGATGCGCTTGTACGGGATCAGCCGTGACACGACCAGGTAATAATCTTCGACCTGGCCGGGATCCACCGGCTGGAAGCGCGCCACGTCCACAGGCGGGTAAATCACCGTCGAATCGCGCCCGTAAAAGGCCTTGATGCGCGCCTGAATCTCGGTCGAAATGGCTACGAAATGCGTGACACGCTGTGCGGCGGCATAGTCCCAGCGCCGCAACGCGCCGATCAGGGGCCGGATCAGCCGTCTGAGCGCGCCGCCGATGCGCTCGCGATTCATGTACGAGTCAAATTGCCATACGTAGCGCGTCGGAGCGAGACAATAGCACACGTGCACCGTACGCGGGCCGGTCCGCACGCCGTGGCAGAAGCCGCTCTTGTTGGAGAGCGCCACGTCGTAGCCGGACAGGTCCAGGCCGCCGAACGCCAGCGGATAAACGGGCAGGTAGCGCTGGTGATGGCGGTGGATGCCGGGCAGCTTGTCCGGCCACAAGGTGCGGATCGGCCAGGCGCGCATGGCGTCGGGCATCCCGTCGCGCCAGTAGATGCTGGTGAAAAGCGGCGCGCCGGGATACAGCGCTGTCATCTCCGCCAGCACATCTTCCGCCCCGCCTACCTGATTGAGCCAATCGTGGACCAGCGCCAGCCGCATCGCGTGCCCTTCCCTTGCCGATTGCCTTGAACCTGCCGCCCGTCTATAATCGCGCCGGATTATAGCGAAGGAGTCGGGCGGGTGGACACGCCGAGCGGCGAGAGCACACAGCGCACGTTACGCATCTGCGGATTGGACGAGGCCGGGCGCGGGCCATTCGCCGGGCCGCTGGTCGCTGCCGCCGTCATCTTCCCACCCGGTTTCTCGTTCACCGCGACATTCCCACACCTCAAATTGCGCGACTCCAAGACGCTCTCCGCCCACCAGCGTGAGGCCCTGTTCACCTTCATCCACGAATACGCAGAGCGCGTCGCCGCCGAGATCATTCCGGTCGAGGATATCAACACTCTGGGCCTCGGCTGGGCCAACCGCGCCGCCTTTGAGCGCCTGATCATGGCCGTCGACGCCGACCGTTACATCGTGGACGGCAACCTGAAGCTGCAAAACCTGGGCCGCCGCCGGGCAAAGGTGCGCTGCGTGGTGCGCGCCGACCAGACCGAGCAGTCCGTTTCGGCGGCGTCCGTCATCGCCAAGGTGACGCGCGACCGGCTGATGGACGATCTGCACGCCGAGTTCCCCATCTATGGCTGGGATCACAACCGGGGCTACGGCACGCCGGGGCACATCGCCGCGCTGCGCCAGCATGGCCCGTGCATCCACCACCGCCGCCAGTTTGTGGCCACCGCGCTCGGCAAATTCGCCGCACACCTGCCGGGCTTTGACGAGGAGGACGCCGATGGGCGCTGAAGTGCATCGCGCCGCCGCCGGGCGTGGGCCGGTCCGGCTGGGACTGGTCACCGTGAGCGATACGCGCACGCCGGACAACGACGAAAACGGCCTGTACCTGCGCCAGACCTTCGAAGGGCTGGGGCACGTCATCGCCGGGTACGCCATCGTCAAAGACGAGCCGGATCAGGTGGCGCTCGTCCTGGATGAAATGGTCGCCCTGCCCGATGTGCGCATCGTGATTTTCAACGGCGGCACGGGCATCGCGCCGCGTGATACGACCTACGACGTGATCGCGCGCAAGCTGGAGAAGACGCTGCCCGGCTTTGGCGAGATTTTCCGCATGTTGAGCTTTCAGCAGGTCGGCGCGGCGGCCATGTTGAGCCGGGCCATCGCGGGCGTCTATCGCGGCGCGCTGATCGTGAGCACGCCCGGCTCGCCCAAGGCGGTGCGGCTGGCGATGGAGCAGCTCATCGTGCCCGAACTGAACCATCTGGCGTGGGAAGTCGCGCGGCGGGGGTAAGGCCGGTAGCTTCTCTCGCTCCCCCAGCCCCTCTCTCAGAGGGCGAGAGGGGAGAAATCCAAGGCGACGTCTATGTGTGTAGCCCCTCTCCTTGAGGGAGACGGGTTGGGGTGAGGGTTTCGACGTGAGGTGTGTAGCCCCTCTCCATGAGGGAGAGGGGTTGGGGTGAGGGTTTCGACGTGAGGTTTGTTGATGCCAAACTCCGCCGCGCTCGTTGACCTGTTGATCGACAACATCGGCCAGTTGTGCATCATCCCCGCGTACGACGGTGGTCCACAGCGTGGCCCGCGCCTGGGCGACCTCGCGCCGGTGGAACACGCCGCGCTGGCGGTGCACATGGGCCGCATCGCCGCTGCCGGACCGCGCGACGAGGTGCGGCGAGCGTATACGGGCCGCGACACGCTCGACGCCGGCGGACGGCTGGTTACGCCAGGGCTGGTCGATCCGCACACGCACCTCGTCTGGGCAGGCGACCGCGCCGAGGAATTTGAGCAGCGCCTTCAGGGCAAGACGTACATGGAGATTGCAGCGGCGGGCGGCGGCATCAATCGCACCGTGCGCCTGACGCGCGCCGCCAGCCGGGCGGACCTGATCGCGCAGACACGCCCGCGCCTGGAGCGCATGTTGCGCTGTGGCACGACCACTGTCGAGGTGAAAACCGGCTACGGCCTGGAGACGGCTGCCGAGATCACCATGCTGGACGCCATCGCGGATCTGAACGCCAGCCAGCCGCTTGACCTGATCCCAACCTTCCTGGGCGGCCACGACATCCCGCCCGAATACGCCGGGCAAGCCGACGCCTATGTTGACCTGCTGGTGAACGAGATGATCCCGGCGGTCGCGGAATGGAAGGCGCGTCGCTGGCCGGGACCGCTCTATTGTGACGTGTTCTGCGAGAAGGGCGTTTTTGACGTGGCGCAGACGCGGCGCATCCTCGAAGCCGGACTACGCGCCGGATTGACGCCGCGCCTGCACGCCGACGAGTTCGTATCGCTGGGCGGCGTGGCGCTGGCGACCGAGCTAAACGCTGCATCGGTTGATCACCTGCTGGCGACGACTCCCGACGACGTGGCGCGGCTGGCCGGGTCGCGAACGGTCGCCGTGCTGCTGCCTGCCACGCCGTTTGGCCTGGGCATCCCGAACACCGCCCCGGCGCGCGAGCTGGCGGCGGCGGGCGCGGCAGTGGCGCTCGCCACCGATTGCAACCCCGGCACGGCCTGGTGCGAGAGCCTGCCGTTCATCCTGGCGCTGGCGACGCGCGCCCTGCGGCTGACGCCTGCCCAGGCGCTTGCCGCCGCGACGATCAATGCCGCCTTCGCCGTCGAGCGCGGCGACCGGATCGGCAGCCTGGAGCCGGGCAAGATGGCTGACGCGGTGATCTGGGACGCGCCCGACTATCGCCACCTGAGCTACCGCTTTGGCGCGAATCTGGCCCAGGTGGTCATCAAGGGCGGCCAGGTGGT
>JADZBY010000639.1 GCA_020851855.1 Anaerolineae bacterium | reverse complement strand
AGTCGCTCCGTCAGCGTCTGGAGCAACGCCGGGTTGTTGCCGACGAAGCTGGCGCGCACCTGCCAGTTCAGCGTATCGGTCAGGCCGAGGCGCTGCGTCGAGATGTCGGTCAGGCCCGCTTCCTGAAAGACACGGGTCAGCTCGATGCCGTCCACATCCTGCGCGGCCTGGCCTTCGATGCGGTTGAAGTGCACCTCGAAGATCGAGCCGCCGAGAAAGTCCACGCTCAGCCGCACGATGGAACCATCCGGGTACGTGCGCGTGGAGAGGAACATCGCGACCAGCCCCGCGCCGATGACAATGGCCGAGATCAGGTAGTACAGTCTCCGGCGTTTCACAAAGTTGATCATGGTTGGTCCTCTACTGCGCTTTCTGACCGAACAGGTTAAGCCGCTGCGCGCGGTCGCCCAGCAGCCGCAGGATCACTTCCAGGAAAACACGGGTGACGATCACTGACGTGAACAGGTTGAGCGCCAGGCCGATGATGAGCGTCACGGCGAAGCCACGCACCGCGCTCGCCCCGAACTGGCCGCCGAAGAAGTACAGGATCAAGCCGATCAGGATGGTGGAGATGTTCGAGTCGCGGATGGTGCGCCACGCACGCGAAAAGCCCAGTTCCAGCGACTTCTCCAGGCTGCGTCCGTTGCGCAGTTCCTCTTTGACGCGCTCGAAGATCAGGATGTTGCCGTCGATGGCGCTGCCGATGGAGATCAGGAAGCCGGTGATGGCGGAGAGCGTCAACGTGACCGGGATGAATTTGTACAGCGCGAAGTTGATGGCCGTGAAGACGAGCAGCGCCAGCGACGCCGCCAGCCCACCCACGCGGTAATAGACGAGCAGGAACAGGAAGATGGTGAGCACGCCCAGCACGCCTGCGCGCACGGACAGCGCCACCGATTCCGCGCCCAGGCTCGCGCCCACACGCTCGATGGACTGGATGTTCAGCGAGACGGGCAGCGCGCCGGAGCGAAGCTGAAGGGCCAGATTGCGCGCTTCTTCCTGTGTGAAGCCGCCGGTGATCTCGCCGCTGCCTTCGATGCGGCTCTCGACCGTCGGCGCGCTCAGGACTTCGCCGTCCAGCACGATGGCGAGCGGCTGGCCGATGTTCGAGGCAGTGAAGTTGGTGAAGGCGGTCGCGTCTTCGCTGCCTGCGTTGAGCGTGAAGGCAACCACGTACTGGTTCTGGCTCTGGCCGCCGATGCGGGCGACGGCGTCGCGCAGCCCCGCGCCGGTCATGACCGTCTCAAACGGCTCTCCGGTGCACGGGTTGATGAGCGGGTTGTTGCGCGAACCTGCCTCACTGGCGGCGATAGCGTCGGTCGCTTCGGCGGTCGGCTCGGCGGCTGCCGTGGCCTCGGCGGTGGCGTCCGCCGCTGCCGTAGCTTCTGCCGTCGCGGTGGCTTCGGCGGTAGCCGTGGCCTCAGCCGTCGTGTCGCTCGTGGCCTCAGCTGTCGCGCTCGCCGTCGCCTCAGCCGTCGCGTCGGCGGTGGCATCCGCAGTGGCTTCGGCAGTGGCCTGGGCGGTGGACGCTTGCCCGACGCTGCTCAGCCGCTCGACCTGCACGTTGGTGCGGATGTACTGCCCGGCTACGGGCATCGCCGCCGTACAGCCCCCGATCTGGCTGAAGTTCACAAATTCCAGCAGCGCGGTCTGCTGAATGATGCTGATGGCGGTGTCTGGGTCATCGATGCCGGGCAATTCGACGATGATACGGTTGTTGCCGGCCTGCTGCACGACCGGCTCTGCGACGCCGAGAGCATTCACGCGGCGGTCGATGACGCGCCGCACTTCACTCATCTGCTCGGCGGTCACACTGCTGCCTTCCGCAGCCATGAGGACACGCAAGCCACCCTGAATATCCAGCCCAGGCCGGACCTGGATGGGACGCCCGAAAAGACCGGGATTGTCGGGCCAAATCATGAACAACGAGATGGCCAGAGTCGCGACAATCACCAGCAGCCAGACGACTGTTGATCTGCGCATTGACGAGTCCCTTCACTGTGATAGTGCCAATGAGCGCACGAAGCGCTGACGGAAAAGCGATCCAGTCAAAAAAGGAAACGAGGCCAGCGTGCGGCCCGGTGCAGGGCGCGTGCGCTGAGGAACAAGGAAATCAGGCGGGTGGGCCGCGGTCAAGCAGGCGGGATGTGGCCGCGCCGTCAAATATGAGCGTACCGGCCCCGACCAGGCGTCGCCCGGCTCCCTCGGACGCAAGGCGGAGCGCCCCGTCCGGGCACAACCAGGCGCGCAAGGTGGAGTTGTGCCCGGCGCGGCCTGGAAAATCGGCGTAGTCGCCGCCGGCCACGAGCACGCTGCGCCGCCCGCCCTGCGTATAGCGCGGCGTCTGCGCCGTGGTCAGGTCCGGTGTCTCGGCGGCAGGCTGCGGCAGGTCGCCCGGTTCGGGGGGGATGGCCGCCGGGGCAGCCAGTGCCTGAAGATCCGCCGCGTGCGGGGCGATGAGCAGCGTCGCGGCCAGAAGAACAAGCCAGGTGCTGGTTGCTCTGCGCGTTAACATTGGGCGGGGGCCGCTGTTCATGCCGGTGTCAGTCATCGTCGGTACGGGCGGTTGCGGACAAACAGACTCCAGCGCCTATCAGGCCGCCGGATGGGCAGGGGAATATTACCATTTGTGCAGAAAATGGCAAGCGTCTCCCGGCGAAGATCGGGACGGCATCTCTCATGGAGCTATCATCGCGCCGGGCGGCAAAAGGGTAGACTCGCGCTCGCGAATTGCGCGATAATATGCAAATCAGTCTGCTTTTCGCCCCATAGTTGAACCCGTTCGGCGCGCTGGTTTGCGGAGTGAGTACATGCCGTCCTCTGACAACACGAATCGCGTCTCCCGGCGCGGATTTTTGATCGCTCTGACCGGCTCGGCCATCGCCGCCGCTGCCGCCTGCCGTCCCGGCAACCCGGACGTTCCCACGCCCTACGCGCCGGGCAGCGGCCTGGCCCCTACGGCGACGCGCCCGATCCCAACAGCGGATGTTTCGGCAGCGCCCGACCCGACCTACGGGCAGATCACGTTTGACCAGATACGCCTGACGCCCGTCGAGAGCCTGTACATCACGCAGTACGACTACAACAACACGCCCGAAGTGGACGCCCAGACCTGGGCGCTAACCGTCGATGGCCTTGTCGAGCAGCCGCTCACGCTCAATTACGAGCAGGCGCTGGCGATGCCGGTTCACGAGGATACGCGCACGCTGGAATGTATCAGCAACCCGGTCGGCGGCGATCTGATCGGCAACCTGACGTGGACCGGCTTCCTGTTTCAAGAAATCCTGGACCGTGTGAAGGTCAAGCCGGAAGCCACCCACGTGCGTTTTGAGGCGGCGGACGGCTATACCACGGCGGTGCAGCTCGAATGGATCACGCAACCGGGCGTGATGCTCGCCTACAACATGAACGGCGAGCCGCTGACGGTCAAACACGGCTTCCCGCTGCGCATTCACATGCCCGGCCTGTACGGGCAGAAGATGCCACGCTGGCTGACGCGCATCGAGTTCATCGACTACGACTACATCGGCTTCTGGGAATCGCGCGGCTGGTCGAACGTGGCGGACATTCGCACCAAGTCGATTGTGCAGTCGCCGCCGGACAACGCGCGGCTGAGCAACGGCGCGCGCTTCTACCTGCAAGGCGTGGCCGTGGCCGGAAAACGGCGTATCACGGCGGTTGAGGTGCGCATTGACGATGGCGAGTGGATGCCCGCCACGCTGGCGCACGGGCCGTCGCCGCTGGCCTGGACGCAGTGGTACGTGCCGTGGACGTTCAGCGCGCCGGGCGCGTACCGGGTCGCGGTGCGAGCGACCGACGAGACAGGATTTGTCCAGGTCAACGAGGATGCGGGCCTGTTCGGCGGGGCGTATCCGAGCGGGACGGACGCCATTCACAGCCTCGTGCTTGAATCGGCCTGAGAAACGAAAATCTGAAGCGCCGCGCGCCGAGGTCGCCCGCGATGGAACCCAGCCCTGACGCACGCCGGAGCAGCACCAGCCGTCCGCCGCTGGCGATGGCGTCGATGCCTGCCGCCCAGAAGCGCACCCGCCGCTGGCTGGCCTTTGT
>JADZBY010000638.1 GCA_020851855.1 Anaerolineae bacterium | reverse complement strand
CGCGGCGTGTGCCTGGTCGATCCGCACGGCGACCTCGTCGAGGGGGTGCTGGCGCGCATCCCGGCGCTGCGCGCCGACGATGTGGTGCTCTTTGACCCTTCGGACGAGGACTACCCGGTCGGTCTGAACTTCCTGGACGTGAAGACCGAGACGGAACAGCACCGCGTCACGACGGAGTTCATCGGCCTGATCATGCGCATGTACGACCCGAACGCGATAGGCATTGCCGGGCCGCGCTTCCAGCACAACGTGCGCAATGCCATGCTCACCGTGATGAACAGCGGCGGCGGCACGCTCATCGAGGTGGTACGTGTGGTCTCGGACCCCGAGTTCGTGTCGTCCCTGCTGCCGCGCGTCACCGACCCGATGGTCCGCACCTACTGGGAAAAGCAGATCGCGCGCACCTCGGACTTCCACAAGAGCGAAGTGCTCGACTGGATCGTCAGCAAGTTCAACCGCTTCGTGGGCGACCGGCTGGTGCGGAATATCATCGGCCAGCGCACGTCCACGCTCAATTTCCGCGCCATCATGGACCGCCGCCAAATCTTGCTGGTCAACCTTTCCAAAGGCAAGATCGGGCCGGAAAATGCGCAGTTCCTCGGCCTGCTGCTGGTCCAGTCGCTGCTCATCGCCGCCCTGAGCCGCGCCGACATGCCCAGCGCGGAACGGCCCGATTTCTGCCTGTACGTGGACGAGTTCCAGAACTTCGCCACCGACCTGTTCACGACGATCCTGAGCGAAGGGCGCAAATACGGCGTGGCGGCGGTGGTCGCCAACCAATACCTGACGCAGCTGGATCGGGCCGTTCAGGAAGCCATTTTTGGCAATGTCGGCTCGCTCGTCGCTTTCCAGCTGGGCATTCACGACGTGCCCGCCCTTGTCCCGGAGATGGCCCCGGTCTTCGACGCCAGCAACCTGTTGAATCTGCCGCGCTTCACCGCCGCCGTGAAGCTGCTGGTCGATGGACTCGCCACACGACCTTTCACCATGCGCACCCTGCCCGATCTGCGCCCGGCGGACCCGGCGCTCGCAGAAGCCATCCGCGAGCGTTCGCGGCGGCGCTACGGGCGGGACGCGGCGCGCGTGGGAGAAGACATCATGGCCAGATTCCAGTCCGGCGGCTGAGAAACCGTTGGAGCGGGGGCGGGGTTGAACAGAAGGTTCCTACCTCGTCCCTTCTCAAACGGTTTCTCACGACTCGTCGTCATGGTTTGCGCCTGACCGGGGGCATAGCGCTGTATGGCCTGTCAAGTGTCGATTGTCACGGGGCATCAGGGAACATTCGCGCCTCAGATTTCCGTAAAATTGAGAAGCGAAACGCGCGCCGGTCGTGTCTTTACTGTTTCTTCTCTCACCAAAGGACTCGCACAATGTCCCCCTACATCGTCCAGGCCGACTATGACCAGCTGAACCGCATGTCGGGCGTCGCCCGCGCGCAGGCAGACGCCATCCGCGCCCTCGAGGATCGTATCTGCGCGGGATTGGACCAGATCGTCGGCGGCGGGTGGATCGGCCTCGGCGCGCAGCACTTTCTGCGCGAGATGGGCGAATTGGTCCTGCCCGGCGTCGAGCGCCTGATCGCGGCCATGGACGATTGCGATGCGACCTTCCAGCGAATCGCGCAGGTTTTTCAGGATGCCGAAGAGGAAGCGGCCCGCCAGTTTCGCGGCGATTCGGCCAGCCTTGAGGGCGCAGCAGGGGCGGTTGGCGATGACGGCCTAAGCTCCCAGGCGCGGCGGCGCGGCGCGATGTTCCAGCCCGCCGGGTTTGCGTCGGTGAAGGGCGCGACGCTGTACGTGAAGGATGGCGTGTGGGACTGGCTGACGTTCGATTCAGCGGTGCAGCCCAACGATGTGACACAAGGCGCGCTGGGCGACTGCTTCCTGCTGTCCAGCCTGTCGGCCATTGCGCGCAAACACCCGGACCTGATCCAGGACGCGATCAAGGCGAACAAGGACGGCACGTTCACCGTCACGCTCTACCAGAAGAAGGGCGGCAAGTACGCGCCAGTTTCCATCAGGGTTGAGCCGGAGTTTCCGCTCGGCGTCTTCCTGGATTCGAAGGATCGGCCCTACGTGGCCGGGATGGGCGCGGGCATCGGGGATACGGCCAACGGCAGGCGCGAAATCTGGCCGCTGGTCATCGAAAAGGCGTATGCGCAGCTCATCGGCGGCGGGGATGCGCTGGCCGGATATCGCAAGCTCTACGATGGCGGCTTCAGCGGGGATGCGCTCTCGATCCTGACCGGCCAGCCGAGTCAGACCTACAACACCGTGTCGCGCATGACGCTCACGGAGATGAAATGGCGTTTGCGCGCGGGCGAGGCGCTGGTGATCGCCACCCAGGATCGTGCGGGCAGCCTGCCGCTCTTCAAGGACGGCTCCCTGCTGACCAACCACGACTATACCATCGTCGGCGTGAACGAGGCGGCGAAGACGATCACCCTTCAGGACCCGTTCGGCTGGACGAATCGCGGCATTACCGTCTCGTTCAAAGAGGCGGACAGGTACTTCGACTTCCTGTGCGCCAATCCCGTGGACGCGCCGACGCCCAGCAACAGCTTGCAGAGCATCGCCCTTCAGGTTTTGCTGGCCGATCAGATGTCCCATGCGATGGGCTGGGGCGGGATCATCGGGCGCGACGACGAGATCAGCGGCGACCAGATCGCGAAGATCATCGGGCGCGATGACATCATGGGACGAGATGACATCATCGGGCGCGACGATCTGTACCGCATCATCGGACGCGACGACATCATCGGACGGGACGACATCATCGGGCGCGACGACATCATCGGGCGCGATGACATCATGGGCCGCGACGATTTGCTTGGCGCGCTCAGCCCGAACGACATCATGATGATGTCGGTGCACAACCGGCGCTGATGAACTGTGACAGGCGGTAACAGGAAGGGCAACCGAGCGTGAACGCACCAGACGACGAATCGCGGCATGTCTTGATCGAGTCCGGCCAGATGACGGCGGGTGATCTGCGGATCGGTGCGGGGAATTTCTTCGTTGACGAGCCGCCGGAGCCGCCGGGCCTCAGCGCCGGGTTGTGGCTGTACGTGCGCGACCGCGACGACCTGGATCGGCGCGTGCGCGTGCGCGAAGGCGAGCAGATCGAGATCGCGGGCTACACGATCCACGTCGATTCAATCCGGAAAGCCGAGGGCAAGCGCGGCATGATCTATTTCCGGCTGCGCCTGCCCTGACAGGTTGTCGCCTTCCCCGGCTGTGCCGGTTCAGTTGGCGCGGATGTCCCGCGCGCAGCGGAAGCCCATGTTGTCGCCCACATCCGACGGCGGG
>JADZBY010000637.1 GCA_020851855.1 Anaerolineae bacterium | reverse complement strand
TGCTGGCGGCGCTCCAGGTGTTCCATCAAGACCTGGGCGACGCCTTCCAGCTTGTCCTGCCGGGATTCAGCGCGGTGATGCTCGCCGGACCAACCGCCAATCGTTTTGTGCTGGTCGAAGCGCGCGATCGCTTCCGGTGGCGCATGGAAGGCGACCCGGTCGCGGCGCTGCTGCGGCACGGCGTGCTCGTAGAAGACGGCGACGCGCATGACGAGCTGCGCCGCGTCATGTCGCCGCCGCTGCACAAAGCGATGATCGGGAAATACGTCGATGCGATGGTGCGCTGTACGGACACCGTCATCGGTGCGTGGCAAGACGGCGCGCCGCTCGATTTCCTGGTCGAGATGCGGCGAATCGCGCTGCTGATCCTGATGGAAACGCTGCTCGGCGTCGATTTTGCGCCGGACCTGAACGCGCTCTGGCAGCCGATCCTGAAGGCGATCCGCTACATCTCGCCGGGCCTGTGGATGCTGTGGTCCGGCGCGCCACGGCCCGGTTTCCGCGAGCCGCTGCGCCAGCTTGACGACTACCTGTACCGGCTCATCGCCGAGCGCCGGACGCGCGCCGAGCCGGGCCATGACCTGCTCGGCGCGTTGATCGCCGCCGGACTGCCGGACGACAGCATCCGAGACCAGTTATTGACGATGCTGATCGCCGGGCACGATACGAGCACTGCCCTTCTGGCCTGGGCTTTCTACCTGCTTGCTGCGCATCCTGACGCGCTGGCGCGCGTGGTCGCCGAAGTGGACGCCGTGGTCGGGGATACGACGCCCACGCTGGACCACACGAACGGCCTGAATTACATGGAGCAGGTCATCAAAGAGACGCTGCGCCTCTACCCGCCCATCCATCTCGGCTCGCGGCTCGCCGCCGAGGACATCGACGGCCCCGGCTGGGCGATCCCGGCGGGCCGGCGCGTGCTGTACTCGATCTACCTGACGCACCGCGACCGCACATACTGGCCAGACGCGGACCGCTTCGACCCGGACCGCTTCTCGCCGGAACACGCCCGCCAGCACTCGCCGTACCAGTACCTTCCCTTTGGCGGCGGGCCGCGCAACTGCATCGGCAGGGCCTTTGCCCAGGTTGAAGCGAAGATCGTGCTGGCGCGCATCCTGCAACGGTTCGAATTGCAGTACGCCGGCGGCCACGTGCGCCCGCACATGGGCGCTACTCTGGAGCCGCATCCCGGCGTGATGATCCGGGTGCGAAAAAGGACGCCCAGCGCGGCTCAGCCGGAGTAGTCGCGTCCCTTCCAGGTGACTTTCTGCCCGCGCCAGCGCCGGTACAATGCGCCGACGCCCAGCGCCATCACGCTCCACGCGCCCGCCGGGGTGGTCAGCGCCTCAAGCGGCGGGCGCTTGAGAAACGCCCCGGCCATGCCCCGCAGCGTGGCCATCCAGGCCAGTTCCAGGACGGCGATCCTGCGCCACCGTGCGGAGAGCAGGTGCACGTACGGCACGACGAACACCGACGCATAGGCCCAGGCGAAGAGCAGCGCCAGCCACGCGGGCCGGCGGCGTAACGAGGATGTTTCCAGGCCAAACAGCACGTTTTTCGAGAATCCACGCCACACCTCACCCGCGTTGTGATACATCCGGCAGCGCAGCATGTCTGCGCCGTTGAGCAGGGCAATCCGGCGGCCATTCGCCTTGAAGCGCCGCGCCAGCGCAAAGTCATCGACGAGCGCCGTAGCAATCGCCGCATGCCCACCCAGCGCCCGGTACGCCGCGGCGCGCACGAGCAGGTATTGCCCGTTCGCCGCCACGTGATCCGCCGTGCCCCGCCAGATCGCCCGGAAGTTGAGGCCGATCAGGGGCAGGAAATCCACGATGAAGGGCACGACGAGCCGCTCGCTCCAGCTTTCCGTGCGCTGGTAGGGCGAAACGCTCAGCAAATCCACGTCGAGCGCCAGCGCTCGCTCGACGCCGCGTGCGATGCTGCGCGGCAGGTGCTCCGTATCGGCGTCGGTGAAGAGCAGCCACTCGCCGCCGGCGCGTTCGGCAAGGCGCTGGCAGGCGTGGCTCTTGCCATTCCAGCCCGGCGGGGTCTGGTCGGCATCGGCGGCGTGAATGACCGTCAGGTGCGGGTAGCGGCGGGCCAGCGCGTCCAACTTCTCGCCGGTATCATCCGTCGAATGGTCATCCAGTACGATGATCTCGGCGATTTCCATACGTGGATCGCCCTGCTGCGCCAGCGATTCGACGCAGGCCGTGATCGACTCGGCCTCATCGCGCGCCGGGACCAGCACGCTGATGCGTGGGCGGGAAGTCTCCGGAGATTTCTGCCGCTGCGCCCAGCCCAGAAAACGCAGATTCGACCACAGGCGCACAGTCAGCGCCGGGAGCACGAGCAGCGCGGTGGCGTGGGAGATGCGCGCGTACAGGGCACTGAAACGTGGCCTCACGGGCGGCTCGCAACGCCCCGGCGCTGCGGGGAGAGGTACAGGGCGCTGATTTTCAAG
The DNA here is from genome assembly GCA_020851855.1 of Anaerolineae bacterium. Lineage (GTDB taxonomy): Bacteria > Chloroflexota > Anaerolineae > Aggregatilineales > UBA2796 > JADZBY01. The sequence continues at coordinate 3,938 of JADZBY010000637.1, read as the reverse complement.
CCCAGGATCAGCGTTTGGGCCACGACCAGCCAGACCATCCACGAGGGCGAGCCGCGCAGCAGCAGGTATGGGATGAGCACGGCGGGGATGGCCAGCGCGCGGGCTTCGCCGCTCTTGAGCAGGCGCGTCCCGGCGATGGCCGCCGCGCCCATGACCAGCGGGGCCTCGTACAGGGTCAGCGCCGTCCACACCCCGAACCAGGTCACCAGCCCACGCCCGCCCCGGAAGCGCAAGAACACGGAGAAGGCGTGCCCCAGCGACGGCATGAGCGCGATCCAGAGCAGCTCATGCGGCGCGAAGTCAAATCCCCAGCGCGCGACGAAGACCGGGACAAACGCCTTGAGGAAGTCCAGGATCAGCGTCGCCGTGCCCAACCGCCGCCCGCCAGCGCGATAGGCGTTCAGCGCGCCGGGATTGCCATCGCCCTGCTGGCGCGGATCGACGCCATAGAACCGCCGGCCCAGCCAGACGGCCCAGGGCAGCGCGCCCGATAGATAGCTGATCACGAGCCAGACAGCGACCATGCGATTCCCCGTTGACCGGTGCGACGAAAATGCGCGCCGCGAGCCGCACGACTATAACGGCGGACCTGGCTCCTGGTCAACCGGTGAAGCGTGGGCGACCAGGGCTATCGCATCAAAGCGTCCTCACCCCCGGCCCCTCTCCATGTCCATCACCCCCAGAGGGGACCCCCGACGGCATGGAGCGGGGAGATTGGCTGCCATGCCGGCGCGTGCTTCCCCCTCGCTACGCGGTACTCCGCGTGGAGAGGGGGTCAGGGGGTGAGGCCCTTTCCTGCTGCCTGCCTTAACGGCGGATTTTGATGCGATTGCCCTGCGTGGGCGACACGAGACAGGGGAGCGCGCCCCCTACGTCAGAAGGCGCGCTTTGAGGAAGTGGGCAGCCAAATCATCCGTATCGAAAAAGCGCAGGGTGGGGCGGCACAGGTTGAAGACGAGCAACAGCGACAGGCGGGCCAGCTTGTCTTTGGCCACGACGACGATGTGGCGGATGTGTTGACCTTGCAGGTAACTCTGCGACGCGCGGATCGTCCCCACCGCATCGGGGCTGATGCGCACGCTCGACGCCGCGACGAGAAGAGTCACCGGCCCGTCGCGCTCCTCAAGCCGGGCGCTGATGTGCTTCTCGATGGCCCGGAAATCATCCAGCGTGACGTTCCCCTCGAGGTTCAGCTCCAGGACGCGCTCCAGATCACTCCACGCGACTTGATAGGCCACACGATCCTCCTCGCTCATCAGAGAATCGCCTCGAGCTGCCGGACAAAGGATGTCGAGTCAATCGGTTTGGCAAAATAGGCGACAAACCCGGCCTTGAGCGCCTCTTCACGCAGCTTCGAGGTGTGATAGGCGGTCACGGCGATACACGGCAAGTTGGCTCGGTTGGGCACAGATTGGATTTCGGCAAGAAGCTCCCAGCCGTCTTTGTCCGGCAGCGCCAGGTCGATGATCACGGCGTTGTAACGGGTGCTGCCGTTGAACAGGAATTGCTCGGCTTCGGTCGAATTGCCCGCCACATCGAGCGGGATATTCAGGTGCTCAAGGATCGTGGCGACCACTTCCTGCCCGTCGGGATCATCTTCCACAACGAGGATGCGCCAATCCGTCTGAACCATGAGATTCTCTCCTCTCGTAGCCTTGTGCCTAGATGTTCAGGTGCTCGGCCAGCACCGGGATGTCGGTGAGCAGCTTGAGCAGGTCGAAGATGAAGGTCTGGGCGGTCAGCGGCTTGCTCAGGTAGTTGTGGAAGCCCGCCGACACGGCCCGCTCCCGGTCGCCAACCATAGCGTGCGCCGTCAGGGCGATGGCCGGGATGTCCATCAGGTACGGGTCATTCTTCAGGGTATGGATGAAGCCCCAGCCATCGACCACCGGCATAGAGATGTCCGAGATGACGAAGCGGGGCCGCACTTTACGCACCAGTTCCAGGCCTTCCAGCCCGTTGCTGGCAGTATGAACCGTCGCGCCGTACTCATCGAGGATGATTTCCGCCACTTCGAGCGAATCTTCCTCGTCGTCGATGACGACAATGTCCCACCCGGCTAACAGATCACGGGGTAAGTCCAACGGGGTCATGCTTGCGCCTCCATCACGCCCGCTCCTGCAGGCGTTTCGACAACCACCGGTGCGACGTCGAGGGGCAGGCTGACCGTGAAGATGCTGCCCTGCCCGACGTCGCTCTTGACGCTCACCGTACCGCCCATCGAGCGCACGTACTTCTGGACGATAGCCAGGCCCAGTCCTGTGCCGCCAAACTTGCGCTTGGATGTCTGGTCCACCTGGCGGAACTCGTCAAAGATAAATTCTCTGGCGTGGCGCGGGATGCCGATTCCGGTATCCTGGACGCTGATGCGCCACTCGTGGTTGGTCCATTCCAGCGCCAGCGTGATCGACCCTTCTTCGGTGAACTTGATGGCGTTGCCGAGCAAATTGAGCGCCACTTTGGAGATGGCTTCCTCGTCGCCAACCAGATTGGCCGGCAGCTCCGGGTCGATGGTGATGTCGAAGCGCAAGCCCTTCTTTTCCGCCAGCACGCCGATCTCTTCCTGCCAACGGCTGGCCATGGCGCGCGGCGCAAAGGGCAGGTGCGCCAGCTCCAACCGCCCGGCTTCGACGCGCGAGAGGTCGAGAAAGTCGTTGATGAGCTGCAAGAGGCGCTTGCTATTTGCGTTGACGCGCGTGATGTAGCGCTCTGCCTTCTCGTTGAACTGCACGCCGCCCATGCGCGCCAGCATGATGCTGGTGAAGCCCTCGATGGCGTTCATCGGCGTGCGCAGCTCGTGGGACATGGTCGACAGGAACTCGGACTTGAGCCGTGAGTTCTCTTCCGCGATGCGCTTGGCGGCCAGAAGCTCCTTGATCATGCCTTCGCGCTCGTCGGTGCGCGCTTTCAGGCGGCTGACCATCGTATTGAAGGCGGTGGTCACTTCACCGAACTCGTCGGTCGATGTGACGGGCGCTTGGTAGCTCAGGTTTCCCTGCTCGACTTCCTTCGCGCCAGTCAGCAGCCGTTTCAGCGGGTAGAAGATCACACGGTTCGTGGTGAAAACCATCGCCAGGACCTGGATCACCCAGCCGATGATGGGCACGCCCACCAGCAGCAGGATGCTGATGCGGCTCAGGTTGTATGCCTCGGTACGGTGCACCTCGGTGAACACCACCAGATCGGTGTCGGGGATGACGGATGCTGTGCCGATGACCTGATTGCCCTGGAAATTCGTGTACTGGCCCGTCCACGAGCCGGTTGGAGACGCCAGCACATGCTCCAGTTCGGTGCGCCCGGCCAGATTCGTGCCTGCGGCGACCATGTCGGGGTTGGTGTGCGCCGTGATAGGCCCTTCGCTCTCGACCACGTAGGCCGCGCCCGTCTCGCCAAAGGTCGCATCGGCCACCACGTCGCCGAACTCATCCAGGCTGACGCGCGCGGCGATGACGCCGCCATCCGCCGTGGGCATGGAAATGATCTGGTATGGCGCGCTGCCCGCTGAGAACAGCGGCTCGGTCATGTACATCTGGCCTTCCGGCGCACTGAGTGATTCCACGAACCAGCGAGATTGTGGGATGGTGAACAGGTTGGCCAGCACCGGCGCATCTTTCGTCGTAAACTCGACCAGTTTGCCGGCTGCATCCACGACGACGACTTCCAGAATCTGGTCAACGTGGCCAATATGCTCGTCAAGCGCTGCCTTGTCGCGCCCAAGCACGGTCTGCGCTTCACCCATGTGATCGATTTCCACCCGCGTGATGTGCAGGAATTGTGTCACACGGAATGTCGCGTTGTGCGCCGCCTCGGCCTGCCGTGTTTCCCAGAAGTTCCGCTCAGCACGGGCGATCATGCTCAGGCCGATCACCGCGACCAACACCACCGGGATGATCATGGCAATCATGCCAGAGACGGTCATCTTCGTGCGCAGGCTGCTT
>JADZBY010000636.1 GCA_020851855.1 Anaerolineae bacterium | reverse complement strand
CTCGCCGACGAGATACGGCGCAAAGAGCAGCCCGTGTGCGCCGCGCGGCACGGACGCCGCCCGCTCGTTCAGTTCGTCGTAGCCCATGCCCGCCGCCAGCTCTTCGTGCAGCCACTTGAAACTGCCCGCCGCGCTGTTCATGACCGCCATGTGGAACCATGTGCCGGGGATGGCGTGGCAATACGTCATCAGCAGGCCGTCTGGGTGGGGGTTGTAGTTCGAGTTCGCGGCAAAGGCAACGCCCGACGTGCCCACCGACAGGCTCAACTGGCCCTCGCGTACAATGCCGCTGCCCACGCCGCCCGCCGGTTGGTCGCCCGCGCCGCCTACGATGGGCGTGCCCGGCTTGAGTCCGGTTTCGGCAGCGGCGGCCTCGCTCACGTAAGCGCACACGTCCGGCGATTCGACCAGCGCCGGGAACCAGCCGCGCGGTAGGTCGAGCGCGGCGAGCACCTCGTCGGACCACGCGCGGCGCGCCACGTCCATCACGCCGTAGCCGGAGCCATCCGCCACATCCGCGACCATCGCGCCGCTCAGGCAGTAGCGGATGTAGTCCTTGGGCAGCAAGATTTTGGCGATCCGCCGGTAGATGTCCGGCTCGTTGTCGCGCACCCAGAGGATTTTGGGCGCGGTGAAACCGGTGAGCATCATGCTGCCGGTCGTCTGGGCCAGCTTTTTCGCCCCGATACGCGCCGTGATGGCCTCGACCTGGGCGCTGGTGCGCTGGTCGTTCCACAAAATGGCCGGGCGCAGCGGGTTGCCCTTCGCGTCGAGCGCCGTCAGGCCGTGCATCTGCCCCGTCAGGCCCACCGAGGCGATCTGACCGGCGGGAATCTTCGACGTGACGGCCCGCAGCGCCGCGCTGGTCGCCTTCCACCACTCGCTGGCGGGCTGTTCCGACCAGAGCGGGTGAGGGCTGGACACCTGGTGCGGGTAACTCTGGCTGGCGACGACCTTCCCGGCCTCGTCAATGGCCAGCGCCTTCGAGGCCGATGTGCTCGTATCGATGCCGACAAAATAACGGGCGCTCACCGCGTCATCCTCCGTGGCTAAAAGGGGGCAAAAGCGGAGTCTGTCACTTTCGCGGGGAGAGTATACCTCACACGGCGCGGCCCCGGCGCATTTGAGAGACGCCGGGGCCACGACCAATCGCTTCAAACCGAATGACTGACCAGGGGTAGGCCAGCCCGGCGCTGAAGCGACCGGGCTGAAAGTACGAAGCCCGTCGGGCTGCAGATGCGGTTTGCAGCCCGCCAGGGCTTGGTAATCTCAGCCCCGTGCTTCAGCGCGGGGCGTTGATGTTCGCGTTTGAAACGGTTTCCCTGGCCCCCTCCATGCGGTCCTCCGCGCAGAGAGGGGCCAGGGGGTGAGAATCAGCACTCGCTGCCCGTGCAGGACGGGATAACGCGGATGAACCTGGATGCCGTGTTGTTGCCTGTGACCGGATCCGTCACGCCGCTCGGCGCGTAGATCCGCGCGGTGTTCGGGATGTCCAGTTGCGTATTGCTGCCAATCTGGTCAGAGTTCGGCGTGATGGCCTCCACGATGTACGTGACGCTGCTGCCTGCCGGCAAGGTGAGCGTGGTGTCGAGCTGCGTTGCACCGGAGCCGGGCGTCGCCCCGCAGACCGCCCCGCCTGTTGCGGTACACGGACGCCAGACGATGTTGCTGAGCAGGTTCGACAGCTCGTCGGTGACACGCACGTTCGCCACGCTGTCCGGCCCGACGTTTCTGAAGACGAGGGTGTATATCACCCGCTGGCTTGGCCCGTATACGCCATACGGGATGCCCAGCCGGTCAGACACCTTCGATACTGCCAGATCGGCGTTCACCACCGCCTGAGTAGGCGTATAGGACGGCGTCCAGGTATGGGTGAAGGTCGCCGTGGGCACGAGCGTGTTCGTCGGCGTGTGCGTATAGGTGCGCGTCGGCGTTGGCACCGTCGGCGTCGGCGAGCCAGCCGGGCAGGGCGCCGTCGCGCTCAGCGTGCCGGTGATGTTGCTGCCCGTGATGGTCAGCGTCACATTGCCGGGCTGGTCTTGTATGGTGAAGACCCGCGTGGCTGGCGGCGAGCCAGTCGAGCCGGCCGGCCCGAACGCGTACGTTGCGTTGTGAAGCTCCGTACCGCTCGCGTTCGTGATCCGGATGCGCACGTTGCTGGTCGTCGCGCCGCCGTTGTTGGTGACGGTGAAGGTCGCCGTGATCTTGCCACCAACGATGGTGCACGGTGACGTGATGCTGAAGCTTGGTCGCGGCGTGAACGTCGGCGTGGGCGAGCCAGACGGGCAGTCTGTCGCCGCGGTCAGTGTGCCGGTGAGGCCGGAGCCTGTGATGGTCAGCGTCAGCCTGCCGGGCCGGTCCTCAACGGTGATTGTCTGCGAGGCGGTAGATGTACCGGCTGCCCCAAACGTGTAGTTCACGTCATGAACCACCGTCCCGCTCGATGTCGTGACCCGCACGCGCACAGTGCCGTTGGTTGCACCGCCGTTGTTAGTGATGACGAAGCGCGCCGTGATCTTGCCAGTGGTCCCATTGACGGCACACTCCGATGAGATGGTGAAGTTCGGCTGCGGCGTGCTCGTGAACGTGTTGGACGGCGTATACGTGTTCGTCGGCGTATGCGTGTTTGTGGGCGTGTTGGTAATCGTCGGCGTGTTGGTAATCGTCGGCGTGAACGTGCGCGACGGCGTCAGCGTGTTGGTCGGCGTCGGCGTAGCCGTGCCGGCAGGGCACGTCACGGTGCCGATAGTCGAGAATCCAGGCCATGAGCCATCCGCTCTGCGAATGGCGATCTGAATCCTCAGCGCACCGGGTTCGTCATATACCGTGTAGCTTCGTGTCCAACCGTTATCCTGGTCGGGATTGTATTGGACATAAGTCCCGGTCCCAGTTGGGATTGAGGTAGGCGTCGGCATCACAACCGCGCCCGCCGCATTGATGACCCGGATGCGGATTCGTGTGATGTTTGTGCCGCCCGTGTTGGTGACGGTGAGGTTCGCGGTGATCCGGCCTGTGGCGGCATTGACAGCACACGTGCCACTGCCCACGAAACCGGGCGCTAGCGTCTCTGTTGCCGTGGGAACGGGTGTCTCCGTTTCCGTGGGCGTGAACGTCGGCGTGAACGTCGCCGTTGGGAGCGGCGTCGAGGCGTTGGGCATGGTCACCACGCAGCCGTTGCTGAGCCGCACGTAACTGCCGTTGAAGTCCGACACGTGCGCACGGCCCGGATTCTCGGCCTGCAGGTTGCCGAGCGTGCCTTCGAAGTCCAGCCAAACCGCGCCGCCGCTGCCCGCGCCGAAGACGGGCGACTGCCGCCAGTTCGGGTCGGCGGAGTTCGAGGTCGTGCTGGCGAAGACGTCCGCATCCGGCCCGATCGTGCCGGGCGGGGCCTGCCACATGACCACGGTGTCCGGCGAGAAGGCGGTCACCCCCTTGGCCGCGACACGCTCCAGGTTCATGCCGTCGAAGTACGACTGCCAGTTGAAGCCGAACTCCACGATGGACAGCGGGATGGTGTCCCGGTTCTCGAAGTCGAAGCGCACGACGCCGTACTGCTGGAAGGTGACGAACGTCAGCGAGTACAGGCTCGTGCTCACGCAACTGGGCGGCGGCGGCGTGGCCGTATTGTCCGGCGTGGCCGTGTATTCGAGGATGCACGGCGTGGTGTTGCCCGGCCAGGTGACCTCGATCTGGATCAGCGGCCAGTCGCGCACGTTGTAGATGTCTGTGAGCGCCGCCGGTCCGTTGGTGAACTGGGCCTGCCAGGTCGTGACTTTGCCGCCGCCGGGCACAATCCGGGCGCTATCGGCGGGCCGCCAGCCGGGATAAATCGGCGTGACCGCCGTGTCCGATTGAGGCGGGTTCGGGATGTTCGGATCGGGCGCGCCGTTGTAAGTCCAGTGGCTGGTCAGCGGCAGGCCGTTATCCGGGTTGAACAGCCTGTAGCTGAGTGGATACAGGTTTGGATAGGTGGCGTTCTGCACCCATCGTAGCCGGACCAGGTTCACGTACACCGGGCCGAGGTTGTCGTTCTGGATGAACATCTGCAGGTTCGGCCCGACCATGCCCGGCTGGGCAGCGCCGCTGCCAGGCGGCTGGGCCACGAATCGCACGCTCGCGCAGGTCGGCAGGGGCGTGG
>JADZBY010000635.1 GCA_020851855.1 Anaerolineae bacterium | reverse complement strand
GGGATGACCTGGATGAGCGACGCGGCGAAGATCAGGCCCCAGTCCGTCGCGTGCACGCCCTGGAAATTGGCGATGGCGATGGGCAGCGTACGCAGGTTGGCGTCGGTCAGGAAGTTGAGGGCCAGCACGTATTCGCCCCACGCGCCCAGGAAGGTGAAAACCGCCACGGTGCTCACCGCCGGGGCCGCCAGCGGGATGATGATGCGCAGGAAGATGGTCAGGTGGCCCGCGCCGTCGATGAGCGCCGATTCTTCCAGCTCGCGCGGAAGGTTTTCGAAGAATCCGCGCAATAGAAAGGTGTTGAACGCCAGTTGGGTGGCCGTGTAGATGAGCGCCAGGGCGGGCAGGTTGTTGAGCAACTTCAGGCTGCTGGCCATGATGAACTGCGGGATGATGAGCACCATGGACGGGACCATCATCATCGCCAACATGCTGATATAGAGGATGTTCTTGCCCGGAAACTGAAAGCGGGCGAAGGCGTAGGCCATCATGCACGTGAGCAGCGTGCCGAGCGCCGTGGTCGCCAGCGAGACGAACGCGCTGTTCATGAACGAGCGGCCAAAGTTGCGGCTGTTCCAGGCCGTCACGAAGTTGTCGACCGTCGGCTCCGATGGGATGAAGCGGGGCGGCATTTCCTGGATATAGGCGTTCGCTTTGAAGGCCGTCCCGGTCATGTACAGCATGGGCGCAAGCGAGAGAATCGCGCCGATCACGACCACGAACAGGATCACCCAGGACACCACCCACTGTTTCTTCTCGGTTGCGATCATGGCTTAGTACTCCAGGTCGTTCGCGGCGCGGTTCAGCCGGAGCTGCCAGAGCGACACGGCCACGATGATCAGCGTCAGGATGTACGAGATGGCCGCGCCCGTGCCAAAGTGCAGGTCATTGAACGACTGGTCAAACATGTAGCTCAACAGCACTTCGGTGCGGTGCAGCGGGCCGCCGCCCGTGATCAGGTACACCGAGATGAAGACCTGAAAACCGCCGATGATGAGCGCCACGATCACAAACGTCGTGGTGCGCCGGATGAGCGGCAGCGTCATGCGCCGGAAGCGCGCCCACGCGCCTGCGCCGTCGATGGCGGCGGCTTCGTACAGGTCATTGGGGATGCCCTGCAGCGCGGCCAGAAAGATGACCATGGCCCAGCCCACGCCCTTCCAGATGCCGAGCGCATAGATGACGATCCATGCCGATTGCGCCTGGCTGATCCAGCGGATGGGCTGGTCGATGACGTGCAGGACGTTCATCAGGATGAAGTTGATCAGCCCTTCCGGGCCGGCGGCGAACAGGTACTCGAACAGGAAGCTGACCACCACCCACGAGGTGACGACGGGCAGGTAGTAGATGGCGCGGAACAGCCGCTTGGCGACGAAGACGCGATGCACGAGCAGCGCCACGCCCAGCCCCAAAAGGACCTGCCCGATCACGGTCACGATGGTATAGCCCACTGTGTTGCGCAGCGACAGCCAGAAGGTCGCGTCTCTGAGCACCGAGACGTAGTTGTCCAGCCCCACGAAGGCGCTGGTCTGGCCGGGCATGATGTTCCAGTCAAAGAAGCTGATGTACAACTCGTAGAGCAGCGGGTAGAGCATCCACGCCAGATAGAGCAGCATCCCCGGCGCAAGGAACAGGTACGGCGTCAGGATGCGAAAGGCAGCGCGTCGCCGCGTGACAGCGGCTCGCCCGGCGAGCACTCCGGCTCCGGCCTCAGCGGCAGAGGGGCGGGTGTCCCCGCCCCTGCTCTTCGCGATCATCCGTCACACTCGTCCAACAGGCGCTCGCTAGTTGTCGGCCAGCAGCGCGTCCACTTCCTCAACGGCGATGTCCAGCGCTTCCTGGGCAGACATTTCGCCGCGCAGGATAAGCTGGCCCGTGTCGGTGAGCAGCGTCTCGATATTGTTCCAGTTGGGGTGCGGCAGCCGGGCGCGCGCCGTCTTGAGCTGCTCCAGGAACACGCCGTAATACGGGTGCGTCTTGAAGTACTCGTTGTCCAGCAGCGCCGGGATGACCGTCAACTGGCCGGTTTCCGACATCTTGAGCTGGTATTCGTCGCTCTGGGTGAAGCGCAGGAAGGCGAGCGCCGCGTCGCGCCGGGCATCGTCCGCCGCCGTGTTGGCGAACAGCACGATGTTCTCGCCGCCGACGACGGAGATCGAGCCGCCCTCGCCCGCAGGCAGCAGCGCCGTCTGAATCTGGAAGTCAGGATACTGCGCGGCGGCGATGGGGAACATCCACGGGCCATCCATGATCGAGGCGACCTTGTCCTGGAAGTAGTTCGCGCCGGAGTCGAAGCCGCTGCCGGTCATGCCGTCCGAGAAGCAGCCGTTCTGGACCATCTCGGCCAGGAACTCGTAGGCCGCCACGGTCTTTTCGCCGTTCAGGTAGCCCTGGCTGGTGGTCATGTCTTCGTTGACGATGTCGCCGCCAAAGCTCCAAATCCAGGGCAGGACCGCCCAGCCATACGTGCCGCCGTCGCTGAACAGGTAATAATCCGAGCCGAGCGCCTTGACGGCGTCGCACTGCGCCTTGAACTCGTCGATGGTCTTGGGCGCTTCGGTCAGCCCGGCCTGCTCGTAGATGGTCGGGTTGGTCATGAAGACGCGGGTATTCGTGTCCAGCGGCAGGCCCCAGTACTTGCCGTCGTACATGTTCGTGGACAGCGGGCCGGGGAAGACGCGGTCGGCCAGTTCCTGCCAGTCGGGCATGATGTCCGAGAGCGGGGCCAGCACGCCGAGCTTGGCAAACTCCGGCGACCAGATGATGTCCAACCGGGCCAGGTCCGGGCCTTCACTGCCGGCCAGCGCCGTGAGCATGGTCTGGCGGAACTCGCCGTAGGGGAACGGGACCGACTCGACCTTGACGCCGGGGTTGGCGGCTTCAAAGGCCGGGATGAGCGTGTCGACCAGCATTTGGTTTTCCGGCGAGGTTTCGTTGTAGGTGTGCCAGAACTTGAGGGTAATCGTGTCCTGGGCCTGCGCCGTGTTCAGGGTCGGCGCGACGGCCAGCAAAATGAGGGCGGCAACGAGAATCAGGGCAAACTTGCGAGACATTATGCGAACTCCTTTTTTAACATCTGCTTTGCAGAGCACGAGAAGCGTTGCACCTGATGCGGCTTATCAAGCCAGGCGTCAGGCTCTATAGCTGCCATGCGTCCACCTCACCCGGCAATCGCTGCTATGCTCATCTCCTCTCCACATCCAGCCTGGCCAACGCACCGGACGTGCTGAAGACGCGCTCTAGCACCAGGCTGGCAGCGCCGCGCGCCCAGGAATCGTCGCTGAGTTCATCCACACGGACCTGAACGCCGTCGTCCAGGTCATCGAAGGTGTAGCGCCGGATGGCGCGCTGCATGGCCGGGAACATATAGTCGCTGGCCCGCACACCCTCGCCGCTCAGGATGATCAGCGCGGGGTTAAACAGGGTGATCAGGTTGGCGACGGCGCGGCCAAAGATGCTGCCCGCCGTCTCGTAGATGGCCCGCACCTCGGCATTACCCGCCGCCGCCGCCTTGACCATGTCCTCTGGCGTCTCGATCCGGACGCCGCACGCCTGGGCCTGCTTGATCAGCCACGGCTCGGCGACCAATGCTTCGAGGCAGCCCTGGTTGCCGCAAGCGCACACCGGCCCCTCGGGATCGATGACGATGTGGCCAAACTCGGCCCCCGCGCCGCGCGCGCCACGGTAGACCTGCCCATTGGCCACGATGCCCAGGCCCACGCCGCGCCCCACGGTGATGACCAGGAAGTTGTGCATACTCTGGCCCGCGCCGTAGAGCAGTTCCATCCGGGTGAGCGTATTCACGTCGTTGTCGAGGTAAACATTCAGGTGCAGGCGCGCCTGGAGCAGGGCGGCAAAGGGCACGTCGCGCCATTTCTGGTAGGGCGAGATGTGGCACACGCCGTTCAGGCTGTCGATGATGCCCGCCATGCCGACGCCCACGCCCAGCACGCGCTGGTGCGGCTTCTGCGTCGCGGCGAGCAGGGAGTCGATGCCCTGCGCCAGCTCGTCGCACACGAGGTCGGGCTGGGCGCTGTCCAGCGTCACGGCGTCGCGGGCGACCACATTCGCGTTCAGGTCGGTGAGGGCGAGGATAGCCTCGGTTTCGGTGAGCTTGACGCCGAGCACATGAAAGCTGTCGGCGTTCAGGGCGAGCAGGATGGGCCGCCGTCCGCCGCGCGAGTCGCCTTCTTCTTTTTCGATGATCAGGCCGAGGTCGATCAGCTCCGCGGTTTGCAGGGTGACGGCGGCGGGGCTGAGTCCCGTCGTGCGGGCGATGTCGGCGCGCGCAATCGGCCCGTGCGTCTTGATGACGTTCAGGATCGAGGACTGGTTCAGGGCCTTCAGCAGGTCGCGCTTTGCCATACTTCATTCACTGAATAAAGTAACTCAGACTCAGTATAGGACACTTTCGAGGTTTGTCAAGCAGGTTGGGAAAGAACGGGACAAGGCGCGGATCACGCCGCCCGGACCTTCAGGTCCAGGCTAAACCTACGAAGCCCTTCGGGCTAAAGGCGCGTTTTAGCCCGAAGGGCTTTGTAGACTCAGCCCGGTCACTTCAGCGCC
>JADZBY010000634.1 GCA_020851855.1 Anaerolineae bacterium | reverse complement strand
CTTCTGGCAGTCCGAGATCATCCAGGACGCTGGGGCGCAAACGCAGCGCCAGGGCATGAACGTCGTGCAAGGTCTGGCCTGCTACAGAGCGCAGGTCAACGACACGAGCCTGCTGGTTGCAGCGCTGGCAGGTATCTTCCAGCGTTTTCAGGCCGACAAGCAGCGACGTTAGGCTCTGGCTGGTGCTATCGTGCAACTCGCGAGCGATGCGCTTACGTTCTTCCTCCTGCGCAGCGATCACTCCATTCACGTACTGAGCGCGCAATTGGTCTCGTTCGGCGCGCTCCGTCTCTCCTCGTGCAAGGGCCTCCATCATGGCATTGAAGGCGCTCGATAGGTCGCCAATCTCGTCATTTGCCCACCGTGGAACACGTTGCGAGAAGTTGCCCTGTTCAGCTGCCTTTGCGGCCTGAACTAGCGCGATCATGGGACGCGTAAGTACCCAGGTCAGCAGTACCGCAGCACTGATGCCTATTGCCGAAACCAGAACTGTCGTCAACAGAAGTTGTCCGGTGATGACATTAATAGTCTGCCTGACCTGGACATCGGAAAGACCCACCCGAGCCACTCCTGCACGTCCCTCAAAGATGGGTACTGCCACATCCCAAACCTGACCCTCATCGGTCTGGAGAACAGCAGTGTGTTGATAGACATCCTTGGCTGCCGAATTGGCTTCTAGCAGTCCCTGTGGGAAACCGTCACCGAATGTGTGCGCCAGCACATAACCGGCTGGATCGATGGCGAAGGCATAACGCACACTCGGGTGCGTCGTTTGGGTGCTCAATATCAGTTGTCGAAGCGCATACAGGTTATTTATCAGGATCGGATCGGTCGACCGTGCAGCCAGGTCGCGGGCAATCGAGATCGCTTGCTCCTCAAGTTGGGCATACATGCTTTGGGCGATGAGTTGGCGTACCTGAATGGTGACAGTGAACCCGAGCAGGAGCACGAGTCCCAGGACAATGCCCATGATCTTGACCCGCACATTGACTGCACCCACAACGGTCCAGAAACGGTGCAGCAGTCCTTCCCAGTCCACTCTGTTCATGGCATGAGTATCCCAACAGCGTTGGCCAGGTCGCGGGCCGAGTCGTAAGCACTATCATCGAGCGTGACGAAAGCTTCAACACCCAGACTCTCAAGAGCTGCTTGTCCCAGTGGATCGTCGACCATGTTGAGGAAGATCTCGCTGAGTAGAGTGCGCAGCTGTGGGCGGATCGACGCGCTCACTACCACCGGCGGTATGCCAAACGCAGGTGATCGATGAATCACCTTCACGCGCTCGCCAAGGGCCGCGTCACGCTCGATAGCGTAGTCAAAGACCAGGCTGTCAACCGCTGCTCCATCGGCTGACCCGTCGGCGACGGCACGAATGGCGTCATCATGGTTATAGGTGAAATACGTCCGCGAGAAGAAGTCTTGCGGGGCAAAGCCAAGTTGCTGGACAAGGAACGTAGGATAGACACGACCGCTGTTGGACATTGGATCCGTGAAGGCGAAAACCTCGCCTCGCAGATCGGCCATGGACTGTGCTGTGCTATCCACCGGCACGATGAGGAGCGAATGATAGGTCGATGCGCCGCCCACCTGTGGGGCAACTAGAAGCTGCATATCAAAGGCGTCGTGTCCGGTGATGTAGGCGCTGGTGCAGACGAATGCGAGATCTACTTCGCCAGATTGCACCAGTGTATTGGTTTCAGCATAGGTACGCCGCTGCACCAGCTCCACGGGCCGCTCCAGCTTCTTACTGAGATAGTCGAGTAAAGGTTGATAACTTTCGACAGTGCCGCGCGGTGAGACGACTGCAGCAACTGAGACACGAAGCGGCGTTGTCTCGCTTACAGGAGGATCGCGCAGGGGCTGCAGTGCGGCAAGCTGAATCACAGGGGCGCTCGGCGCACCTGCACAGCCAGAGAGTGCAAAAAGGCATAGGCCGAACAAACACCATCCAGCAAGCGTGCGCGCCATTCTGCAACCCACTGATCTACTTCTTATCCAGTTCGTCCATCACCCAGGTGAACGCGCTGACGGTAGACGGGAACCCGAGCGTGGTCATCGCGAGCAAGACGACATGCTTGATGGCGTCAGCGGGGAGCCCCATCTCCAAGGCTCGACGAGTATGCGCGTGTGTTGCTCCTTCCATCTGCGCTCCAACTGCCATCGCGAGTTTGACAAGTTGCCGCGTCTTTTCATCGAGAGGACCTGCCTCATGGATAGCGTTCCCCAAAGCATCGTAGGCCTCAGCGACCTCGGGGAATTCCGTTCGAATACGAGTATAGGGCTTAGGTAAGTCGGGCATATGATTCTCCCAATTGGCGGTTTCATGGACATCCGAGTTGGGTCGAACAATCTGGAACGAGCATAGCACGCCAACCGACCAAACTAGAAAAAAGTGTTGTCGAGGTAGCCTAGCAGAGCAATGTTGAGGTGTGCGAAAGCGGGTAAGGTTTCGTTGTGGCCGGCCAGCGCGCGAACCTGAGGCTAGACACGGACTTGTGAGATGAGCACCAGCATGGCACGAGAAGGAAACCGCCCGGGCCCGCTCTCCACACGAGACCGAAGCCCGCGCTCACGCGACTTTCCACCCTAACGAAGCCGCGCAGGTAGTGTCTCCCCACGTGATGTGGATGCTTCCCTGCATATGGCCGCTCGTTCAATCAGTGACGAGCACTCCGTGGTGTGCACCAGTGTCAACTTATGCGCATTGGGCACATTTCAAGTCCCCGGACTGGAGTTAAGCCAGCGTCAGAGCATTCGCCAACCATGTGCTGACTTCGGCTTCGGTC
Source organism: Anaerolineae bacterium (assembly GCA_020851855.1). Lineage (GTDB taxonomy): Bacteria > Chloroflexota > Anaerolineae > Aggregatilineales > UBA2796 > JADZBY01. Next base: position 2,319 of record JADZBY010000634.1, on the reverse strand, counting down.
GGGATGCGACCCGCGCAGACAACCTTCTCATTGATCACCAGGCCGGGTGTCGCCAGGACAGCGTACTTAGTGATCTCTGCACGCTCTGTGACTTTCGCGATTTGCGCTTCCTGGCCGAGGCTGGCAAGTGCCTTCCGGGTAACGGCCTCAACGTTTTTGCAGTTTTCGCAGCCAGGACCAAGCACCTTGATCTTGAGCATTGATGCCTCCTTTTAGGCTACTATCTCAATTGTTGGATCGATCACGATTTCGGATTTGACCGAATTTGCCACCAGACTGTATTTCTGGGCCGATTGCAGCGCCCGGCGAGCTCTGGCCTCTACAACTGCTGAAGCTACCTCACCCGCCGCGATGCGAACCACCGGCTTGAGGCACACCTGGGTGAAAACTTCGGTTCGGTCTAGCTCGATGAGCTTGTTGCCCTCCGCGCGGCATTCGTAAGATACCAACTCGAGCTTGAAACGCTCAGCTGCCCAGATAAACATCATCATGACGCAGGTGTTTACGGCTGCAACGAATGCATCTTCAGGTGTAAATACACCTGCATGCCCCTGGGCATCCGGGGGAGCGGAGAAGTCCATCTCCGGTCCGTTGCCCATGACGATGTGCCCCCAGTGTTCGCCCTTCCAAGTGACTGTCGTGTTGTATACGGCAGTGCGGCTCATCGGGTCTTATCACTTTCCGCGCAGAACGCAGCATACTCACTCACAAGAGCCGACATGTAGTCGCCTTCCACCTCAACTGGGATGCTGTTGTAGACCTTCACCGTTTCCAGTAGCTCGCGCTCTGTGGTCGCATCCGGTAGTTTTCCGGCATCCTGGAACTGCTGAAAGATAAGCGGCAGCGCGACCAGAGTCACCTTTTTCCCCGTGATTTCCACTTCCTGGATCGGTATCCCCGAGCCGCACGAGCACGTGGCCTGAACTGGCTCCTGCGTCTTGGGTTGCTCCTGTCGATCCTCTGGCTCGATAAATGCGCCGCTGCGTCGGCTCCACGACTTACCCAACAACTCGTCAACCAACTCCGCCGTGCGCGCAGCAACCATCTCGACGGCTTGCTTGCCGCTTTCATTTAGACGCGATTTGCCTTCAATGCGGCCCAGCTCATGTTCAGTAACGAGATCAGTCACCACGATGCTGGCCGCAGGTTTGCCTGAGTACATCTCGGTGCCCCGTGCCGCGCAGCGCTTGTCACAGCCATCCAGGGCAATGGTAGGATAGAAGCGTGCGAAGGCGCGATCTCCCTCACCACCAGCCAGGAAGAGCGGGAGGCAAATCGTCACTGAGTCAGCAGGGCGCAGTTGCTCAAGGACCTTCAATGCAGCCAGACGCGTCACTGTACCTTCCGGCAGTTCTTCACCAGAGCAGGCTACGATTCCAACCTTCTTCTTGGGCAATTCGGGCATAAGATCCTCCTCACTTCTCAGGATTTCCAGAAATCGCTGGCTGTGTAAGTCTGTCCACTACGGCGGCGATTTCCTCCGCCAGCGCATGCGCCAGCTTTTGTCCACCCTCGTTGAGTTCGGCGATGCCCTGCGGCTTGAGATCACGGTAGCGACGGTATACATCCAGGACCGCAAAATCCTGCGCCACTGTCCCGCCGCTTTCCCTCACCATCTTGCTTGCGCAGGCCAGCTTGCAGCCATCTACTGTCACTGCCAAGTTTTCGGCAATCGCAGCGCGCGTCTCTTCGTCTCCAAGTACCAGCCGCGAGAGCGCAACAAGTTGGGTATCGGCGGGCCGGGAGTCGTCGGTAACCTCATAGGCTGCCTCACGGCTCACGGTGCCATAGGTTTTGCCAATCCCGCTGCACGGGACAATCAAGACTTTTCGCACTGGTGCGCTCATAGTTTTTTTGCCTCCTCCTCAGCCTGCCCTCTCATCAAGGAAAGGTAAGCCTGTGCGTCCAGCATTCGCGCCCGATCGGCCTCCCAGTCAGTCACGTCGATTACCACCAGCCAACCCTTTCCGTAGGGGTCTTGGTTGATAAGCTCCGGCGTCAACTCCATGTCCGGATTGGTCTCAGCAATCTTGCCCGCGACTGGCGACGTCAGACTGATGTTGACCTTGATCGTTTCGATAGATGCTACTTCGTCACCAGGGACAAGTGCGGTTCCTGCCGCTTTCACCTCAGCGAAAGCTACGTCTCCACTGCGTTGCTGCAAGAAGTCTGAGACGCCGACGCGGATTTTGCCGTCCTCAGCTTTTGCCCATACACCTTCGTCACTGTAGTAACGGTCAGTAGCGACCCTGAAAATGAATTTGTCTACCGTTGTTTCAAGGAAATCAGGCATCATCGTCTCCTCAACGCGCATGGAAG
>JADZBY010000633.1 GCA_020851855.1 Anaerolineae bacterium | reverse complement strand
GAGAGCGGCCAGTACGACGTGCGCGTCTTGTCCGGCATCCGCCCGGCCACCAGCCTGGACATCGATACGCCGGGCGATCTGGCCGTGCTGGCGCATCACCCGGACGTTCAGCCCACATTACGCCGGGCCATTGCGGACCTGGACCTGAAGCACATCCCGGTAGAGGATGTGATCGCGGTGTGCGGGCAGGAAGGCAAGACCCTGGCGCTGATCGGGCGCGTCTCGCCGCCCGCATGGCAGGCGCTAAACCGCGCGACGCGCATCTGGACGCGCGTGGTTGCCGAGGAGCGCGGCATGGTGGCAAGCGAGCGCGTGGAACGCGGCGAAGTGCGCTCCGTGCTTGTGCCGTGGATCGAAGCGCGTGGCCTGGCAGGCTTCTTTCACGATCTGGCGGGCATGGCCGACGCGGCGCTCTTTGACAGCCGGGTGCTGTTCGCCGCGCTGGGCCGCCATCCCGACGCCGCCGACCGGTTCGCCTCGGATTTGCTGTGGCCCGATCAGGTACGCGACCCGTGGCTGCGCGATTTCACCGCCGCCGCTCGCGAAGCGCCGCTGCCCATCACCCTGGGTGGGCACAGCGTCGTGTCCGGCGCATTGCACGCGCTGGTCGAGATCATCGAGAGCCGCGCCAAAGCCGCCGCAGCCGGACGTACTTCTGAAACTCGTACCACGCCATCAACAGGCTGAGCCGCAGCCCGTGCAGGCCGTCCTGATAGCCCTTGAGCGTCCGGAAGCGCCAGAGAAAGTGCCGCAGCGGCTGCAAGACGTAGTTCTGCGGACGCGGGCGCACGCCTTCCCGGAATAGCTCCTGCGCGGCGTAGTCCGTGTAGCGATCTTGCTTGCCGAGGAACTGCCGCAGGTCGCGATAGTTATGATGCACGAGCGGCGTGGACAGGTAGCCCGCCGGGCCGTCGAGTAATACCAGCTCGTGCACCTCGCGCGATTCGTCGTAGTGCGCCTTCGCTCGCTGCATCAGCCGGAGCTGGTAATCCGGGAACCAGCCCGCGCCGCGCGTCAGCCTGCCGAAGATGAAGTTGTGGCGTGGGACCCAGTAGCCGGCAATGTCCGGATTCTGGATGACGCGGCGAATCTCGTCGGCCTGCGCCGGGCTGGAGCGCTCGTCGGCGTCCACGAAGTACACCCATTCGTCATCGACCAGGCGCAGGGCGGCGTTGCGCTGGTCGGTGTAGTTCTTCCAGGGTCGCTGCACGACGCGCGCGCCGTTCTGCTCCGCAATCTGCGGCGTGCCGTCCGTGCTCAACGAATCCACGACGAGCACGGCGTCGGCCCAGGCTACGCTCTCGATGCACGCGGCGATGTTCTCGGCCTCGTTGTAAGTCAGGATGATGGCGATCAGGCTCATGGACGCTCCGGGGTGCGTTCTCCCTGCCGACGTTAGAGGGCCGCGATGCGGCGATAGGCGGCGATGAGCGCGTCGCGGGCCGCCGGGTCGATGTCGCCGCGCCGCGCTGCCCGCCGCGCCTTGACCGTGGCCCAACGCATCCCACCACGCACCAGCAGCCGCGCCAACGCCAACTTGAGCGGGCTGTACGCCTTGGCAAAGTACCGGAAGCGGCTGGACCACAGGTTGAACTGGCTTTCCGGGCGGACCTGCCGCGTGCTGCGCCCCTCGAGGTGAACGACGTGCGCCGCCGGGACGACGTAGATTTCCCAGCCGGCGCGCCGGATACGCCGGTGCCAGTCGATTTCTTCGACGTACATGAAGTACGCCTCGTCAAACAGTCCGGCAGTTTCGAGCGCCTCGCGGCGGGCCATCATCGTCGCGCCGAGCGTGTGCTCGACGGGGAACGGCGCGCCCGCCTCGTACAAACGGCGCGGATAGCGGCCATTCAGGGCACTCTCTGCCAGCCGGGCGCGCAGCCGGTTGGGCAGCGGGTACAGGTCGAAGACAAGCTGCCAGAGGCCGGGGAACCGGAAGCCGCTGTGCTGGAAAGCGCCGTCGCCATATTGCAACTGCGCCGCGACCAGCCCGGCGCGCGGCAAATCGAACAGGGCATCGACCAGCGCCCGGATCGCGCCCGGCTGGACCAGCGTATCCGGGTTGAGCAGGAAGACGGCGCGCGGGCCATCCGGGTTGGGCGCGGGCCTGTCCTGGAAGCCGAGCGCCCGCAGCGCCACGTTGTTGCCCGCCGCAAAGCCCAGGTTACGCCCGCTCTCGAGGAGCCGCACCTGGGGGAAACGTTCCCGCACGGCGTGGGGCGTGCCGTCTGCCGAGGCGTTGTCCACGACATAGACCTGCGCATCGAGGCCGCTGCCCGCCAGATCGGCGTGGACCGACTCCAGGCAGTCCAGCAACAGCGCCCGCACGTTCCAGCTGACGATGACGATGGCGAGGTCAGGCGGCATGGTGTTGCGTATCAGCGCCTCGCGAACTGGTCACGGCGCGCCGAGCGCCGCGCTGATGCCCGCCTGGTGCAGCATGTTCAGCGCCGCCGCGAAGGTCGACGCGCTCGCATCCACAAGCGCCGTGGCGTCGACCAACCCTTCCAGCGAGTCCGGCTCTTCGCGGAACAGGGCGGCCACCTGTTCGGCCAGTGCGGGCGGCATCCGGCTGGAAAAGACCAGCCCACCGTGCGGCAGCATGGGCGTTGTGGCGATAACGTCGACCGCCTCACGCACGTTCAGGCCCGGCACGCTCACGTTGCGCAGCATCCCGGCGGGCAGCGCGCCCACACACTGTGCGTTGCCGACCTCGCGGGCCATCGAGGCGGCGTCGGGAACCTCACGCACGTCGGCCAGGTCGCGGAACGGGTCAAATTCGCCCTCGGCGCGCATGAACATGACCGGCAGCAGCCACGTTTCGACGCTGTCCGGGCCGAGGCGGCAGAAGACCTCGTCGCGGAAGCCCGTAACGGACGTGATCCGGGCTTCGGCGCTGGCGATCAGGTCTGCGCGCACGCCGTTCGAGGCTGCATTGCCGCGCCCGCGCCGAATCTGGAGCGCTGGCTCGGCGCAGCCCCGGTCGAGCGCCATGAGCAGCGTCAGCCCATCGACCCAGGCAGCCATAGGCGCGTCGCTGCACAGCGCGTCGATCACGTCTGCGCCCGCCTCGCTGGTCTGCACGGCAAAGGCCTGCCCGGTGCGCCCGGTGAGGAACGCTTCCAGGTTGCCCAGTGCACTCTCGCGCGCGCTCGGCGTCAGGAGCACCAGCCTGAAGGGCCGGTCCGAGACGCCGAAGGGCGGCTGGGTAGCCACAGTGGGCAGCGGTTCCGAGAGCGGTGTGGGCGTTGGCGTGGCGGGGATGGGCGTCACGGTGGGAGTCGCCGCGCCGCCACAGGCCGCCAGCAGCAGGGCCAGCGCCAGCAGGGCGATCAGCCGCGCAGGGTAAAAGCGCCGGGCCGGTCCAGCAGGGCCAGCAGGCTGAGAGCGGGGCAGAGTCACGGACATCGAGCAGCCCTCCAGGCGCGCAGCACGCAGGGTGACACGCCTGAGTATATGCGCGCAGGGCAGAGCGTGCAACGGGCCAGCTATCTGCGGCGCGTTGTCGCAACGTCAGCTCTGTCGGCGCTGAAGCGACCGGGCTAAGATTACCAAGCCCTGACGGGCTGGCAGATGGTTCAGCCCACCTGGGCTTCGTAGGTTTAGCCCCGTGCTTAAGCGCCGGGCGGCTCCGATCGATGTTGATGCGATTGCCCTGCATGGGGCGGTTCGCGAACCGCCCCTACAGCCGTGGACGTTGCAGGGAGCGCGTCGCGACGCGCCCGAAACGGGACCCTTAAGCCTACTCCCCATCCGGGATGAGCCGCACGTCGATCTCGCCCACCCGGTTCTGGCGCGCCGGAATCTCGACGTCCTCATGGATGAGCGCCGTGTAACACTTCATCGGATTGCGGGTCGGGATCAGTGTGGTCAAACGCACCGCGCCCCAGACCGTCGCCTTCTGGCCGGGCATCAGATACCACAGCGCCTCGCCGTCGCGGTCCACACGGGTCAGTTCGTCCGGCGCGCCCAGCGCCCAGCGCCACGGGTACGAGGCGGGCGTGCGCTCACACTCGACGCCGACGCGCCACGCGCCGGTAATGGCGTCGCGGCTGTCCGGCGCGAACATGGCCGCGTCGGTCTGGTCATAGTCGTACACCGTGCCCGGCCACGGCCCGACCGTGCGCAGCGGCGTGGTCCCGTAATTCGAGAGCGTCAGGCGAAAGAGCAGCAAATCGCCCAGGCGCAACACCACCGCCTCTTCGGTGGATTGTACGCCGGGCGGCGGCTCCACGGTCTGGCCGGGCGTCGTCGCGTCGGTGTAGTACGAGTCGTCCCAGGGCAGCGTGGCCCAGGTCACGGTGCGGCCCGTCTGTTGGGCGACGATCTCGGCGTTGGGCAAGCCGCTGTCCCGAATGGTAAGGTTCGTGGCGCGGCGGATGCGCTGCCCGACGTCGTCCTGCGCCACGGCGTACAGCGTGTATTCCCCGTCCGGCGGCGGCACGATGTTGTTGTCCACACCGCCATCGTAATCGAAGACGTGCGCGCCCGGTTCGCCCGGTTCACGGCCCTCGAAGCGCTCCGGCACGTAATAGGGCACGCCTTCCGCGCCTTCCAGGTACACGGTCAGGCGCGCCGCTTTGGCCAGTAGCGCGTTCACGCTAATCCGGTCGTCGTAACCGTCCTGGTTGGGCGTGAACACGCTCGGCGCGACCTCGAACGTTTCGATCAGCGGCAGTTGCGCGTCGCCGTCTTCAATGCGCAGTGTGCCGGTG
>JADZBY010000632.1 GCA_020851855.1 Anaerolineae bacterium | reverse complement strand
TCCAGGTCGATGGATGTGAGCGCTGCCAGATAGATGATCGTCGCCCAGCCGCCCTCTTTCCAGACGTTGGAGAGGATGACCGTGGGCTGGAACAGGTTGTTATCGCCCAGGAACAGCAGCGGCCCGACGTTGAACAGGCCCAGGAAATCGTTGACGATGCCATCCGCGCCGAGCATGTCCACCAGGATGCCGCCCAGCACGATCCACGATAGGAAATAGGGCAGATACACCAATGTCTGGATGGTGCGCTTGAAGAACAAGAGGCGCACCTCGTTCAAGAGCAGCGCAAAGGCGATGGCGAAGCCCTGCACGCTCAGGATTTTGCCGACGGCGATGATCACCGTATTGCTCAGGATCGACCAGAAGGCCGGTTGGGCGAATACGCGCTCGAAGTTCGCCCAGCCCACCCACGGCGAGCGCTCGAAGCCCAGGCCGGGGTTGTATTTCTGGAAAGCCGCCACCAGCCCATACATCGGGTAGTAGTGGAAGACGATCAGCGCGAGCAGGCCTGGCAGGAACATGACATACAACGGCCAGGTGCGCGCAAGGTATGGGCGGAGCCGCCTCAGAGACAGGCGCAGCCCAAGCGCACCTCGCCTGTCCAGCGAGGCCGCCCAGAATTGATTCGCCATGTGCGCCTCCGAAAGTTTCACACGGGATGGCGCGCCTTCCCGGAAGGCTCCGGGAAGGCGCGACTGGCGGGAGCGGTGCGCGTGGTGCGCTATTCAGAGCGGCTGTGCCACCACTCGTTCACTTCGCGGGTGATCTCGTCGCCGCCCAGTTGTTTCCACTGCGCGACGAACGTATCGAACTCGTCGAGCGGCTTCTGGCCGGTGACGATGCCCAGCACCGTCTGGTTTTCCAGGCTGGCCAGGTCCGCGCCGTAGGTGATCATCGAGGGCGTGGCGAGGGCGTTGAACTCGTTGCGGATGCCCTGCTCGTCGGTCTTGGCCACGGCCAGGTTGTAGGCTTCGATGTCGAGCTTGGTCAGGCCGGTGTTGAGCTGCTCGACGGTGTACTTCTGCATCGCGTCGAGGTCCTCGGCGGGCAATTCGGCCCAGGCCAGAATCTGCTCGTTCTTCTTGAACTCCTTGAGCGGGTCCGTGCCGACGAAGGTGAAGAAGTAGTGCCACCACGGGTTCTGGTCGGGCAGGTCCTCGTTGGGGATGGGACGGTACACGCCATCTTCGAGGGTGTAGTTGATGCCTTCCCAGCCGTGCATCCGGCGGTCAAGCTCCTGGTAAAGCTGGGCGCACCAGTTCCAGTACTTGATGACCTCGGCCACGTAGGGGAAGCCCTTGCGGAAGGCGTAGGACGCTTCGCGGAACGGGTTCGACCACGTCTTGTGCTTGCCCGCCGGGCCTGCCGGGATGTCCGCGACGATCCACTGCGCCGCCGGGTCATTGCCCATGCTGCCGCTCACGCCCCAGCGGTCAAACCAGGACGGCGAGAAGCTGATGCCCGCCTTGTTGCCGATGACCGTTTCGACGGCCTGGGCCGGGTCGAGCGTGAAGAAGTCCTGGCCCAGGATGCCGCTCTCGTACCAGCGGCGCAGCACGGCCAGCGCGTCTTTCACTTCGGGGCGCAGCGAGTCGAAGGCCAGATCGCCGTTGGCATCCTGACGCCAGACCGCCGTCACCGAGCCTTCGTGTGGGCTGTTCAGCGCGCCGAAGCCGGCGATGATCGGGTCCAGACTGTTGATCCAGGTGTTCAGGTACGCGGACGCCGCCACGCCGACCGTGTCCGGGCCGCCCAGCTTCGCATCGACGAAGGCCTGCGCGACGGCCTCGAACTCCTCGACGGTGGTGGGCACGCTCATGCCGACCTGATCGAGCCAGTCCTGGCGAATCCACATGACCATGTCGTTCTGCGCCGCGTTTTCGATGACGGGCACGCCGTAGATGCGCCCGTTGTGGCGCACGTAGTCCCAGGCGAACGGGTTGGCGTCCAGCGCGGCGCGCAGCTGCGGGCTGGCGGTCGCTTCCCAGACGTCGGTGATGTCTTCGAGCAGGTCGGCTTCGAGCAGCTGCGCCAGCTCGCGTGGGCCGGCCCAGTCGAACACGTCCGGCAGGTCGCCGCTGGCCAGGGCAAGCTGGAACTTGGTCTGCCCTTCCTCACCGACGGCTTCCCATTTCACCTTCCACTCGATGCCCATGAGTTCTTTGATCATGCGCGTGAAAGGGTTGTTTTCGGACGTGTAATTGTTGAGGATACGGAACGGGACGCCGACCGCGCGGTTGGCGGAGATGGCTACCGGCGGATCGAGGGGCAGGCCTTCGGGCACGGGCGGAAGCTGTGTCGTCCAGCCGCCGGGCTTGTTGGGGCTGCCGGGCCAGATCGTCGGGTCGAAATCCGGGCCGCTGCCCTGCGCACGCGCGAGGAAGAAACGCGGCATCATCATCATGCCCGCGCCGACGGCTGCCGCTTGAAGGAATTGGCGGCGTGACAGTGAATACTTGCCTTTCATGAGGAGCTCCTGCTAGAACTATATCCGTTGCCCGAGTCGCACGTGGCCGTCGTTTTGCCTCGCCTGCCGCGTGCGGCTCCCAACATGACCGCCGTCGAGGCCGGTCATGCGAGTGGCCGAAGCGTATCCCGCTCGATCCATGCCGTATCCAGGACGATTGCCTGACTGGGGGCCGCCGGATCGGCAGCGCGGTCCAGAAGGCGGCGCACGGCGGTTTCTCCCATCCACTGCCGGTTGACGCCGACCGTCGTCAGCGCCGGGCGCATCATGCCGCCCATCGCAATCCCATCAAAACCGACAACCGAGATGTCCGCGGGCGTCTGGATGCCGTGGCTGTGCAGCGCGTTGATGGCGTAGATGGCGGCCAAGTCCTGGCACGTCACCAACGCCGTGACCTGTTTCTCGCGCAGCGTGTCCAGCGAGCGGTCGATGAGCGCGTTGCCGTACATCTCGTCTTTGTCCTGCGGCTGTATCTCGACCATCTCCAGGCCGAAGTCGCGCATGGCCTGCCGGTAGCCGGCCCGGCGCTCACGAAAACTGGGCTGGTCGAAGCCGTCGATGTAGGCGATGCGGCGGTGGCCAAGCTCCACGAGCCGCGCCGCCGCGCCGTACACGCCGCCGAAGTTCTCGGTCAGCACGCGGTCCAGGCCCAGGTGCGGCAGGTTGTTGTCTACCAGGACGATGGGGCGTCCCGGCTCGCGAAGGGCGCGGATGGCCGCCTCGGGGATCGAGCCGACGAGCAGCAACCCGGACTCGCTGCCGTACCGGTCAAAGTCGGCGGGCGTCACTTCCCCTTCAAGCTGGGTGAAGTGCAACGTCATGCCCGACTGGCGGCACTCGTTTTCCGCCGCACGCAGGACTTCGCCGTAAAACACATCGTCAATGTCGTACAGGGCGACAAAAACGATGTGCCTCATGTCCACGCCCCGCGCCGCGCGAATCCGGGTGACGTAGCCCATGCTCGTGGCCGTGCTCCGCACCAGGGCGCGGGTCTGCTCACTGATGCGGGGTGAATCGCGCAGCGCCAGCGAGACGGTCGTCACCGAAAGGTTGAGCTGCTGTGCAATATCCTGGAGTCGGACGGTCATGGGCTGTGTTCCACGCTGTACT
>JADZBY010000631.1 GCA_020851855.1 Anaerolineae bacterium | reverse complement strand
TGCGTCTACCGAACCAGGCCGAGAACTACTGATACCAGCGGGTGAAGAAGCAGGTTTTCTTGCACCGTTGCCCGTCACAGCACTGCCAATGGAAGCGGATATGACGCGACGCTTGAGGTTGCTCGGCATCGACACGTTAGGCCAACTGGCAAGTCTGCCGGTTAGTGTCATGTCCAACCAATTTGGGGTTCAGGGATACGTCATCCGTCAACTCGCTGCTGGGCGGGATAACCAACCCATCGTCCCCTATGTTCCGAAGGTATCTGAACACGCGATCCGTCACTTGGATAGCGCGACTTCGGATCGCCCTACGCTCGAAGCTATCCTGAGCGACATAGCCGAGGAATTAGCAAGCTGTCTGTACAGCAAGGCCAGTATGGGGCGTGAGTTGGAATTGACAGTACGCCTGGATGGGGGCGCAGTACGTCAGCACCGGATCACCCTACGACAGCCCGTTGCCATGTCCGGGCATCTCGCCGAAATCTACTGCCAATTGTTGGCTCGGATGCAAATCACAGTAGGCGTTATCCAACTTGAGGCACAAGTGGCTGACCTAGTGCCAGCCGTCGGCAAACAGCTCGACCTGTTCATCCACGAAGCCGGGCAGGAACGTTTGCTGCGGAATGCGCTCCGCGATGTCATGGGTCGTTATGGAGCCGACTGTTTTCAGTGGATTACGCTGGCTGATCCAGAGGCACGTTTACCAGGGCGACGCTTCAAACTGCGTCGTGCCGATGAGATATGACCTACCTCTGGCCGGACGGGCAACCTATCACGGTTGAAGTAGACGGTCTAGATATGCCGCACCAGTTCACCTGGCAAGGGCGCGTGCATCCCGTACAGGGCATCGCCAACTACTGGCGGGTAGACGAGGACTGGTGGCGTGGACGTATTTGCCGAAATTACTTCAAGCTGTATACCCGCACCGGGTTACTGGCCGTCCTCTTCAAAGACCTCCTCAATGGACGATGGTATCTAGAGCGGCTGTATGATTGATTATGTCGAACTGCACTGCCATTCCAACTTTAGCTTGCTCGATGGCGCTTCGCATCCTGAAGATTTAGTGCAGCGGGCCAGCCAACTAGGGATGACTAGCTTGGCTCTGACCGATCATGATGCGGTCTATGGTGTTGTCCGCTTTAGTCAAGCTGCGCGCACGTATGGCATCCGGCCCGTCTTTGGAGCCGAACTCAGCCTCGCGGGCAATCATCACTTGACCCTGCTGGTCGAGAATCTGACGGGTTGGCAGAACTTGTGCTGGCTGATCAGTCAAGCGCGGCATCATGCGTCGAAAGGCCAGGCTTCCTTACCACTGGCCTGTCTTGAGGGGCATACCGAGGGTCTAATTGCGCTATCCGGTTGTCGTCAGGGCGAGATAGCTGCTGCACTGTTGCGACAGGACTGGCATACCGCCCTCAAGGTCGCCCGACGTTATCGTGATCTCTTTGGCCCGCAGCGTTTCTGGATCGAGCTTCAACGCCACCTGCTCGCCGACGACGATCTGCTGACCTACAAGTTAGTCACCTTGGCCCGCCGTTTGCAACTGGGCTATGTGGCGACGAACAATGTCCACTACGTCATTTGGGAGCGGCATCGCTTACAAGATGTGCTGGTCTGCATCGGGCATGGGAAAACCTTGGATGAAGCTGCCCACCTGCGCCGCCCAAGTTCGGAGTATTACCTCAAGTCGGCGCAGCAAATGGTCGCGCTCTTTGCCGATTATCCAGACGCTTTGCACCGCACCCGTCAAGTCGCGGGAATGTGCGCGTTTGAATTACAGTACGGCCTCCAAGACTTACCGCGCTTCCCGACTCCGCCGGAGACCGACGCCAACGGCTATTTGCGGGTGTTGTGCGAAGCGGCATTACCCAAATGCTATCCTGACGCCTCGACGCCAGTGCGAGAACGGCTCAACCATGAACTAGGCGTGATTGAACGCGCCGGACTTGCCAACTACTTCCTGATCGTGTGGGACATTGTGGCTTTGACGCATCAAAGAGGTATTCGTTGTCAGGGACGGGGATCGGCAGCTAACTCGCTCGTCGCCTACTTGCTCAACATTAGCCCAATTGACCCCCTCGCGCATGATCTGGTCTTCGAGCGCTTCCTGTCGGATGAGCGGCGTGTAACCCCTGATATTGATATTGACTTCCAAGCTGACCGCCGCGAAGAAGTTATCCAGTATGTCTATGAGCGCTATGGCACAGACTACGCAGCTATGGCTTGTACATTCGTCACATTTCGCGCCCGCAGCGCCCTCCGAGAAGTGGGCAAAGCGCTGGGTCTGCCCATGACCCTTCTAAGCGAGGCAGCTAAAACCTTGGACACGCGCAATCCCCAGAATATTGCCCAGTCGCCTGCCCTCCAAGAGTTCATTACCCAGCGCAGCAATACCCAGCCCTGGCATCAACTAGTCGAACTGTGTGCGCAAATCGCCGATTTCCCACGCCACCTGAGCATTCATAACGGCGGGATGGTCATTACTGGACTACCTTTGGCCGAGCGCGTACCGACTGAGCCAGCTACGATGCCGAACCGAACAGTCATCCAATGGGATAAAGAAGGGTTAGAGGACGCTGGTCTCATCAAGATCGACCTGCTCGGTCTGCGCATGTTGTCCGCAATCGCCGAAGCGCTATCGGTTATCGAACGTGCTACAGGTCAACAGCCCGATCTGGATCGCTTGACTTTCGATGACCCCGCTGTCTATGACATGATTACGCGGGCGGACACAATAGGCGTTTTCCAGGTTGAGTCGCGGGCGCAGACGCAGGTGTTACCACGCCTACGGCCAGCGACCTTTGCTGATTTGGTTGTTTCCATCTCGCTTATTCGCCCCGGCCCCTTGCAGGGCAACATGGTTCATCCCTATTTGCGCCGCCGCCTAGGTAAAGAGCAAATCACATACCCCCATCTCGTGTTAAAGCCCGCCTTGACCGAAACCCTCGGCGTTATTCTCTTTCAGGAGCAGGTCATCAAGGTGGCGCGTGACCTGGCAAATTTCACGCCAGGACAGGGTGAACAGCTCCGTCGCACATTAGGCGCGAAAGGGGCTGATGAGAAGATTGAGCGTTTCCACACGGCCTTTCTGGACGGCGCACAACAGGGTGGAGTAGGTCGCGCAACGGCTGAGGTCGTCTTTGGCAAGCTCCGCGCCTTTGGCAGTTATTCGTTTCCCAAAAGCCACGCGACGGCATTTGCGGTTCTGGTCTACCAGTCTGCCTGGTTGAAGTGCTATCACCCGGCAGCCTTCTACATAGGCTTGCTCAACAATCAGCCGATGGGTTTCTGGAGTCCTGCCGTTCTGGTGAATGATGCTCGGCGGCACGGAATTATCGTTCTCCCGGTTGATGTCAATCGAAGCCAGGCGAAATGCACGTTGGAAGGTGACAGCAGCATTCGGCTTGGCTTGCAGTACATCAACAAGTTGGGCGAGGTTAATGCAGCGCGGATACAGGACATGCGTCAGGCCCGCCCCTTTGTAAACCTCGTCGGTTTCTGCAAGCGCACGCAGCTTCCCAAGGCCATCATCGAGAACTTGATTTTGGCAGGCGCGATGGATGGTTGGGGTGTGCCACGCCGGAATTTGCTCTGGGAGCTGGGTGAGCTACGTTACCAGACCGAGGAACTTGACCTTATCTTCTCGAATGATGGCCTAAACCTGCCGCCCTTGTCTCGCGCTGAACAGACCGCAATTGAATATGAGGTAGTTGGCCTATCTACTGGCAACCATACCATGACCCTCTATCGACAACTGCTCTCGGCGCAGCATATTCTCGGCAGCGAGGAACTGGAAGCCTGTAAAGCCGAGCTAACCGTCCGCGTGGCCGGGCTGGTGATCATGCACCAAGCACCGCCGACGGCGAAGGGTTTCCACTTCATCACCTTAGAAGACGAACTGGGCATGATCAACGTCATTGTCAATCCTGACGTATATGCCAGGTATCGGCGCATCTGGCGTGACGCGACGCTGCTTGTGGTTGAAGGGAAGGTGCAGCGGCAGGATGGCGTGACTAATCTGATCGCCCGGCGAGTCAAACCAATGTAGGCTAAAATTGGCCCTTGACGATTAGAACATTAGTTCTATAATATAAACTGTCGGGAAGGATTTCGGGGTGTATTGTAAAGGATGCGGGTGGGTGATCCGAGCGTCACCCACACCCAATCCACAACATGCCATATAGCTGTGGTAAGGCGTTCGCGGACGCCTTTTTTGTCGCTATCGATGGTTAGCCTGTTGCCACATCCAGCACCATCGCCCTAGAAGGGAGTTCCCATCCGTCAATCGATCTGACACAAGGAGGCCCTCGTGGATCAGGAAACCCGCATCACCTTGAACACCCTGTTGTCGTTGGTCGGAATGTTGCTGCAATTTGCCCTACGGGTGAAGCCCCAGCGTGATCGCTTTGCTGAGGTGGAGGAGCGCCTGACTAATTTAGAGGCGCGGATAGATACATTAGAACAGCATCAGGCTGACTACGCGCCCCATCGAAAGAAACATCATGAGGCACATCACTCAGGCTTATGAGGAGTGTGTTCGATGAAGTCAAGTGAGCGCCCTGTTGGTCAAACCAACACCGTCGGTTTTGAAGTGGGTGTGCGAAAAACCTTCCCTATCCCGGTAGAACAGGCGTGGACTTTGCTCACTTCACAACACGGCTGGAACATCTAGCTCGGCGATATAGCAGATATGATGTTTGAACCGGGACAGCAGTACCGTACAGCCGACGGCGTTGAAGGCGAGGTGCGCGTGGTCAATCCTGGCGTCAATATCCGTGTTACCTGGAAGCTACCAGAATGGGCGATACTTTCCACTGTTCAGGTTCGCACCATCCCCAGCGGGAAGGACACAACCATCAGCTTCCGTCAGGAGAAGTTGGCAGGCGCAGCGGAACTAGAGGTAATGCTCATTCACTGGCATAAAGCGTTACAAGCCCTTGAAGAACTTATGGCAACGTGATGACACATTTTCCCCAGACGATCATCACATAAAGTCCAAAATGCCACCGCTCCGGGGTAAAATTGACGACCATACTCGGCAATTCACTAACCTCGGAGATCACTAGCATGAGCCTATTAACCGAACTGAACAAGGCGTTTGAAGCCATTGCCGTGAACGGCGCTATTGGTGATCCAAGTGGCAAGCCCGCCTATGCGTACATGCGCGTATCGACCCCTGAGCAAGCTGAAGAAGGGCGCTCCGGCATTCCGCGTCAAGTTCAGCACATTCATGAGGTAGCGAAGCAAAAGGGCTATCGCATCGCATGGGATCAGGTCTTCATGGATGATGATAGCGGGTATGAGTTCCGCACGCGGACAGGGTTGACTGCATTGCGGCGTGAATATATGGGTGGCAAGCCCAAAGCTCGCGCTGTTGTCATGGAGCATCTGGATCGGCTTTCCCGAAATGCTGACTGGCATCAGGGGTTTCTGCTGGATGAGATGAAGCAGTACGGGATTGAGCCAGTGTTCTGGAAGGCATTTTCATCGCGGATCGAGCGAGCGGTCATGGGTGCAATCGCTCAGGACGGGATGGAACAATCAAAGCAGCGTATGATCGAAGGTACGCGCATGAAAGCCCAGAATGGTCGGGTAACTGCGAAAACGCGCACCTATGGCTACAAGTTTGTTGACTCGAACGGCAAGGAAGGGATTCAGGCACTCAAGGACACCCACTACGCCTTGTTAGAACAAGAGGCTTGGGTGGTCAAGCATATCTTTGATGCCATTGCCTACAGCGATAAAACAATCCGTGCCGTCGCTATTGGCCTCGAAGGAAAGTATCCCCCACCCAAACGCTACAAGCATTGGGATCCGGGGATGATTCGCCGCATTATCCGTAACCCGGTGTACAAGGGCGAATTTGTTGCCAGCCGGTTCATTGATAGGAAAATCTTGCAGCAGGATAATGAGGGCAATATGAAAATGGTGCGGGAACGCATTGAACGTCCACCGGAAGAATGGATTGCCGTTCCTTTCCCCGCGATAGTGGACGCCCAAACTTGGGAAGTAGCCAATCAGCGGCTTGATAAGAACAAGCAGACCAGCAGCCGCAACGCTAAGAACAAGTATTTGCTGACAGGTCTCGTCAAGTGTGCGACCTGTGGCTACGCGATGGCGATCAAATCTAATCATGCCATGCGCCAAAAGAAGCAATATCATTACGCGGCGTATATATGCTCAGGCTCCAAGAACCGTATACCTGCGCGCGTCAAAGAAATCGGCTGTGATCAACTCTCCCATGTCTTGTGCCATGTTCTAGAGGATGCCGTTTGGTCAGCCATTTGCACTGTCCTCCTCAACCCGGAAGTGGTTATTGGGTC
>JADZBY010000630.1 GCA_020851855.1 Anaerolineae bacterium | reverse complement strand
TCGGGCGCGATGGACTCGTCTACCGTGATCAGCGCGTGGCGGTAATCGGTCACGCGCCGCCCGTCAACTGTCAGGTCCAGCCGCCCGACGAATGCGCCGTGGCTGCCCGACTGGATGATCAGCGTATTGTTCACGCGCGCCGGGCGGTAGACACGGTTGTGCGTGTGCGCGCTGAGCAGCACGTCGATGCCGCCGACCTCGTGGGCAAGCTGCACATCCTGCGAAAAGCCCAGGTGCGACACGACGAGCACCAGATCGACCTGCTCGCGCTCACGAAGATCGGCAATCGCGCCGGGTAGCTCGTCCTTGCCCAGCGTGAGCCGGATTCCTTCGCTGAAGTGCGGCGGCATGGTCCTGTCGATGATGACCGCCGCCACGCCGATCACGCCGACGCGCAGCCCGCCCGCTTCGACCACGGTGTGCGCCGGGAACAGGCGCTCGTCCGTATCGTTGCGATAGCAGTTCAACGCCAGCATCGGGTAATTCAGCCGCGAGGCCAGCTCCACGAGCCGCGCCGGGCCATAAGCAAAATCCCAGTGGCCGGTCATGCCGTTCAGGCCGAGCGCGTTCAGGATGGGCACAAGCGCCTCACCGCGCGTCTGCACGGCGGCATATGTGCCGTGAAACGTGTCGCCGCCGTCAAAAGCCAGCACGCGCCCCGGACGCTCGGCGCGAATCCGGTTGAACAAGCCCGCGATGCGCGCGTAGCCGCCGGCAGTGCGATATTCTGCGCCGCCGCCCGCCCAGAACAATTCCGGGTGCGGCTCCAGATAGGCGTGCACGTCGTTGATCTGTAATACGGTCAGTTCCGTTTCGGGCATCCTTCCACCTCTCTGCGTTCCAATACATCCCTCACTCCCCCAGCCCCTTTCGCCCAGGGGGCGAGAGGGGAGAAAGGCACGTGCGCGGCGGGCTTTTCCGCCCCCGACCGTGACGACGAGGGCGCGGCGTCGCTACTTGCACGATCGGGTCGTATTGCTGCCGACTTTTCTCCCCGCGCCTTGAGTGAGGGGGACCGGGGGTGAGGGTTATCCCATCCCGCCCCGCACGCGCCGTGCGGCGTCCGCGAGCGTGTCCAGCAACACATCCAGATCATCCTCGCACGTCCTAAAATTCACAATACAGGCGCGCAAAACAAACCGACCGTTTAGCTCGGCGCTGGTCAGGAAAACGCGCCCTTCCCGCTGCACGAGCGCCAGCAGGTCACGGTTCAGCGCGTCCACATGCTCGGCGTCCAAGCCATCGGGCGGCGCAAAGCGGAAGCAGGTCACGCTCAGCGGCCCGGCAGCGACGAGCGCGAAATCCGGGCGGGCGCGGATCTTCGCCTGGAGCGCCTTCGCCATCTGTATGTCGTGCTCGATCAGCGCCCGGTAGCCGTCCAGCCCGACCTGCTGCATGGTCAGCCACAACTTGAGCGCCCGGAAGCCGCGCGTCTGCTGCGGGCCGAACTCCGAGAACCAGGGCAGGATGCGGTCATCGCGCAGGTAGGGCGGCACAAGGCTGAACGTATCGCGCATCAGCCCGGCATCGCGCACGAAGGCGCAGCCGCACTCGATGGGCACGTATAACCATTTGTGGGGATCGAGCGCCAGGCTGTCCGCGCGATCCATTCCGGCGAAATGCGCCCGCGCCGACTCGGCCAGCACGCCCGGCGCGCCATACGCCCCATCCACGTGAAACCACAGCCCTTCCCGCGCGCACAGGTCCGCGATCTCGGCCAGCGGATCGACCGCCCCGCTGTTCACCGTGCCCGCCGACGCCGCCACGCACGCCGGGCGCAATCCGGCGCGCCGGTCCGCCTCGATCTGGGCTTGCAGGGCGCGCAGGTCCATGCGGAAATCGGCGTCCACCGGGATTTTGCGTAAGTTGTCGTGGCCCAGGCCGAGGATTTCGACGGCCTTCTCGATGCAGCTATGCCCTTGTGTCGAGGTGTACACGATGAGCGGCGCTGTTTCGGCGTACAGGCCCCGCCCGCGCACGTCGCCGCTGGCCGTTTTGGCGTGGCGCATGGCGGCCAGCCCGACCAGGTTCGCCATGCTGCCGCCGCTGACCAGGATCGCGCCGCCGTCGCCAGGAAAGCCGACCATCGCCTTGAGCCAGCTCAACACGGCGTGCTCCACGTAGGTCGCCGCGTGGTCGCCGCCCGCCACGCTCGGATTCAGCGCGGCGGCGAGCATCTCGGCCAGGATGCCCATCGGCGCGGCAGGCGAATTGACCCAGCCGAAGAAGCGTGGGCTGTTGTTGCCCATCGGATAGGGCTGGATGTCCCGCGCGTAGGCGTCGAGCAGCTCCGCCGGGTCGCGCGGCGATTCGGGCGGCGGCGTCCGGAGCAGGCGCTCGCGGACCGGCTCCGGGAGCGGATTGCGGGCGGGCGCGTCGCCGGGCGAGGATTGGAAGACGTCAAGCTGCCCGGCGATCATCTCGACAGCGCGGTGCGCCAGTTCGCGGAAACGGTCCGGCGTCAGGTCGATCATGGCGGGATACTCCTGGGTACAGTTCATTGGTGCGCGTGCGAGAACAGGTAATGCAAAAGCGGTACGTCTGGCGGATAATGTAGTGTAACGTAATTCGACTCGGCGCCCACGATACTGGCTGTTCTTTGGCAGTACTTGAGCAGGATTTGCAGAAGAACAAATGAGGCTGCCCAACCTTGAGCGCGCCTATGTGCCGCCCGAAAAGATCATCAATTATCTGCTCGATACATTTCATGAGCAGGGACGAGGCAAAGCGCTATTCTTTCTTCACCTTGGGTTCTTGTTGGAAGATTGGGATACATTGGCCAGCGCGCTCATCCGCCATGCTGCCGAGAACGAGGTGGTCAGCGTACAGACAACCCGTTTCGGCACGCGGTATGTTGTCGAAGGAGCGCTGCATACGCCTGGTGGAAGGGTGGTTCAGGTTCGGAGTGTGTGGTTTGTGGCAACGGACGCCTCATACCCACGCCTGGTAACAGCCTATCCGATGGAGGAACTGGATGATCAAGGAACATGACCGTGTGGTGTTGACGGAAGATCTGCCGGAGCACCAGCTAAAAGCCGGAGATGTGGGCGTGGTCGTCATGATTCATCGTGAGCACGAGGGCTATGAAGTGGAAATCTTCGGCGCGGACGGGCATACCCTGGACGTGATCACGGTTGAGGCGTCACAGGTGCGCCCGGTTACGCGCCAGGACGTACTTCATGTGCGCGATATGCGCCGGAGTGCGTAGCAGCGCGTGTCCTCGGCTTCACCCTGCGACCGGGCGCGCCGTTTCGACGTACAATATACCGGATGCGGTTGCGCCCTGCCCGCTGAGGTCACTGTACAGGTGTGAAGCGATGTCCAACAGTTCGATTGATGATCGTGAGCTTCGTGAGCGCGTCGAAAAGCGCTTGAAAGCCCGCCAGGAATTTACCATTCATCTGACGGTCTACATCATCGCCAACCTCTTCCTGTGGTTTTTGTGGTTCCTCATGACCGGCATTGGTGTGGGCGGTGAAGCGCTCGCCGACGCCGGTTTTCCCTGGCCCCTGATCGTCATGGGCGGCTGGGGCATCGGCCTCGTCATCCACGGGCTGGACGTGTATTCCAAGACGAGCGCCGCCGCCTTGCGCTACGAGGCGCGCGTGCAGCAGGAGATGGAACTGGAGCGGCAGCGCATCGCGGAGATTC
>JADZBY010000629.1 GCA_020851855.1 Anaerolineae bacterium | reverse complement strand
TCAGCTCGTGAATCTGCGCCGCGTTCGCCGGGGATAACACAAGGTCCGGCGGCGGATCGGGCATGACGATCAGGGCGGGCGTGGGCGTCGCCGTCGGCGTATAGGTGCTGGTCGGCGTCGCGGTGGCCGTCGGCGTCATGGTGAAGGTGGGCGTGAAGGACGGCGTCGGCGTGGCGGTGGGCGTCTTGGTATAGGATGCGATCATGATGGCGATGTCCGTCGCCGCCTGGGAGGTGTCCGTTTGGGCGACGATAGCGCCCAGCGTCTGCTCAAGGTTCGGCGTGGCGGTCGCGGTGAACGAGGCCACCGCGTGCGCGGTCTGCGTCTGGCGGAAGCCGATGGTCGCGGCGGCTTGCGCGTCCAGCGTGGCGGCCTGGGCATTTTGCGTCGCAGCTTGCGCTTCGTTGGTCAGCGCCAGGTTCATCTTCTCAGGCGTGGCGGCAGTTGGGGCGAGGGCGACCACCGTCGGGCTGGGCTGTGGCCCCTTGCTCGGTGCAGGGCTGGTGGGCGGTTCGAGCGGCGCAGCGGTCGCCGGGATGCTCGTCGGCTCCACCGTGGCGACTACGGGAACTGGGATAGTCGGGCTTGGCAATACCCTAGTCGCCGGCGCGGGCGGTTCACCTTCCAGCTCAAACGGGATGGGCGGCGCGTCCTGGAAGTGCAGGCGGTACGGCTCGAACGCGGCGGCGACGCGCAGGACGAAGACGAAGCTCATTTCTTTTGCCATGTCGGTGCTGGCATACGACCACGTCACACAGTTGGCGCAGCCCATGCCGGACACAATCGCGCCGTCGGCGGTGTGAATCGCACCGTCCGCGTCGAGGATGGCCACCGCTGCCGACGAAATCTCGGCCCCGGCAGTCGGCTCCAGGGTAAAAGCCAGCGTGCCCGCTGTCGCGATGGCCGTGCTGGTAGCCGCAACCGCCTGCGAAGTCGCCGTGGCATCGGGTGCGCTCGGCATGGTCAGGGCGCGGATGGTGGTGTCCACGACGAGAAAGGTATAGCCCTCGTTGGGGTGGTACGTGTCGAGGCCAGATTGCAGCCGGTCAAGCTGGCGCACGCCGGTGATCACGATTTCCCAGGTCGGGCTGGATGCAGCCACGCCGATGCCGGGCGTTGGCGTGTCAGTCGGGCTGGCAGTTGGGCTGGCTGTCACCGTGGGCGAAGCGGTCGGCGTTGGCGCAGGCTGGCTGCACCCGCCCAAAAACAGCGCCGTCGTGAGCGCCAGCAGAAGGACGGTGCGGCAGGGCCTAATGTAACGGAACGCACGGATTAGATGCGACATGATAACCGTCCTTCGCGGTGAGGGTAAGGTGAAAAACGCCGCACAACACTATAACGTGCGCGCGCTCAGGACGTGGGCAGCGCCCATGCCTTGATTGTCTCGTCGGCAGACGCCGAATAGAGCGCCGTTCCATCGGGCGCAAAGGCCAGCCCCTCGATAGCGCCGGTGTGACCACTGAGCGTGGCCAGTGCGCGCCGCGTCTCGAGGTCCCATATCGTGACGAGTGGATCGTCACCGGCTGCCGCCAGCAGCCGATTATCCGGCGAGAAGGCCAGCGCGCGCGCCTCGCCGTTCAGGCTCACCAGCGGATGGCCTGTGGGCAACTCCCAGACCATGATCTGATCCGCCTGCTGTGCTGCGAGCCGCCCGCCATCCGCCGAGAGGGCAAAGACGCCGGTCCGTTCGACACCCAGGCGCAGCGCTTCCGTCCAGGTCTGCGTCTCCCAGAGGCCGATACCCGCATCCGAAGCAATGACGAGCCATGCGCCGTCGGGCGTGAAGCGGACTCCACTCACGCTCACCACCGTGGCCACGTTGAGCGTTTTCAGGATGCTCCCGGCGGACACATCCAGGATTTTGACCACTTTGCCCGTTGCGGCGGCGGCGATCCGGCCATCGGGCGAGAGGGCAACGCCCGAAATATCGGTCAGGATGTCGATGCGGCCCAATTCTGCTCCGGTGGCCGGGTTCAGGAACAGGACGCGCGCGCCATCCGTGACGGCCACGAGCGACCAATCGGCGTTGAAGGCGGCGCGCCGGCCCCGTCCCATCACAGTCAGCAGCGACATAGTCCGGGCGTCGTAGATGGCGACGCCGTTCCCGCCGATGGCGAAGCGGCTTCCATCGGGAGCGAGGACAAAATCCTGCGGCGTGAACTCAGCGGGCGCGGAGCCGCGCTCGATCAACCGGGCGGCGTTGTCTGCCTGGATGATGGCTGCCACATCCGCCGACGCCACGGTGCGCGGCGTGGGCGTGCCGCTCGGCAGGATCGTTGTGGGCTGTGAGGTGGGCCGGTTCGTGGGCTGCGCGGTGGCTGTCGCGGGCGGCAACATCGGAGTGGGGGGGATGGCCGTCGTCGCTGGGGGCAAGGTCGGCGCGAAAGTGGGCGGTGAGGTGGGCGGTAGCGTCGAGGTCGGCGTAGCCGTCCACGACACGGCGGTGAGTGACGCTGCAAGCGCAATGAGCTGCTGCGCGATGGCCGTCGCGGAGTGATCAGGCGTAATGGCCGGCGGTTTCGTCGGCTGCGGCGTCGGCGACGGCGGCGCGGGCGTCTCGGATAGCGGCAACGCCGTGGCTGACGGTGCGGTGGTTGCCGTTGCAGAAGGTGCGGGCGATGCGGGCAATGTCCGGGTCGGCTCCGGCGCGGTTGCGGTGAGCGTTACGGTGACTGCTGCGGCGAGCGCGGCGGGCGTTGTGGCGACTCCCACGGACGGCCCGCCCTGCGAACGGGACAAGACGATGGCGACGACCGTCACCGCCGCGATGACGAGCACCGCCCCGACGCCGAGTACACGGCCAACGCGGCGCGCCGGGCGCTTCGTGGTGGGCGCTGCACGCACGGGGGACCCGGACACGGCGGCGGGCTGCACTTCCTGGGACGTGGGCGCCGCGGTCATCACGGCAGGTTTGGTGGGCCGCACCGGCGCGATGAAGAAGTTGGTGCGCTCGCTGTCCACACCCGCAATGGCGCTCGAAAACGACTGGGCCAACGCGGTGACCGTCGGGAAGCGTTTGGCCGGTTCTTTGGCCATCGCCCGCTCCAGGACGGTGGTCACGGCCTGCGGCGCGTCCGCGCGAAGGGCCTGCACCGGGGTAGGCGTCTCGTTCAGGTGCTTGTACATCAGCCCGTGCGGTGTGTTGGACAGGAACGGGGCCTGCCCGGTCAGCAGCAGGTACAGCATCACCCCCAGTGCGTACTGGTCCGCCGCAGGGGAGATTTCCTCGGAACGCCATTGCTCCGGCGGCATGAACAGCGGTGTGCCCATCGCTACGCCGGAGTTCGTAATCACGCTCGTCGCTTCCAAGAGCTTCGCAATACCAAAATCGACCAGATAGGCGCTGCCCTGGTTGTCGAACATGACATTGTTCGGTTTGATATCGCGGTGAATGACGCCCTGGCTGTGCGCGTAATCCAGCGCGCTGGCAAGCTGGCTGAGCACTTCGCTCACCTCGCCGAGCGCGGGCAACCCCAGGCGGCGCTCGCTGCTCTGGCGCAGCCGATCCATGAGCGACGCGCCGGTCAGCAGCCGCATGACGAGATAGCTGATATCGCCCTGCACGCCGTAATCGTAGACGGGGATGATGTGGGCATGTTCCAGCTGGGCGGCGATGCGCGCCTCGCGGTAGAAGCGCTCCACATAGCCCGGCTCCGCGGTGAGTTTGGCAGACATGACCTTGACGGCCACCGCGCGGCGCAGGGCGCTCTGTTCGGCCCGGTAGACCGCGCCCATTCCGCCCACGCCCAGCAGCTCACGGAGCTGATACTGTCCCAGCGTCACGCCGCGCAGATCGTGAATGTCCATGGCTGCTCCCACAACTTTGTGAGGCGGTTCACAAATATCAGTATAATGGGCTTCATGGGGCCGTCAACGCCGGTTGTGCACTTCCCATCAGGCTCCAATCGCGCTCCAATCCAGTTCCGATAGGCAGCCTGCATAGATGCGCTTACACTGTGCACATCGGGCATTTTGGGAAGGGCGCAAATGCAGAGGAGCGCCGTGAACGCCAGCAGCTTGCTCCCAGTTCTCGAAGTACACGGCCCGGCGGGCGAATCGTTCGCCGTCGAGCTGGGCAAGGACCGCGTGACCATCGGTCGTTTCCGCGAATTAAACGACATCGGCCTGGAGCCGGACCCGCAGCAGCTCATCACGCGGCGCGCGCACTGCGTGCTGGAGCGTGACGCCGATGCATGGTGGGTTATCGACAACGGCAGCGTGAATCGCACCTTTGTCATGCACGATCAGCGCATGGACGTGGTGAACGGGCGCACCGCGCTACACGACGGCGATGCCATCCGCGTGCTCGGCTTGCTCACCGAGACGGGCGAGCCGGTGTACTGGGAGCTAGTCTTCCGCGATCCGCTGCGCACCAACCGGGTAACGAGCGAGGCGGTGCGCGTGTACCTCGAATACGACTGGATTCAGGCCAAGCTGTTCGTGGTACAGGGCACGCGCGCCGAGGAGATCCGCAACCTGCGCCCGCAAGAGCACAAGCTAATCCGGTATATGGATCAGCGTAACCGGGCCAACGGCTACGTGCCGGTCATGTGCACCTACGAGGAACTGATCGCGGCCATCTGGGGCGACGAGATCGGGCACATTGAGGCGGAAGTGAACCGACTGGCCTACGATCTACGTCAGCGTATCGAGCCGGACCCAGCAGAGCCACGCTTTTTGCAGGCAGTGCGTGGGCTGGGCTACCGGCTGGAGACGCACGCGCCGCGCTAATCGCTCGACGCAATACCTCATTGAACGCACCGGCGTTGGTGAATCCGGGTTGCCCACCCAAGAATCCCATGAATACTGAATCGTGGGTTCGTGGG
>JADZBY010000628.1 GCA_020851855.1 Anaerolineae bacterium | reverse complement strand
TCGGGGGTGAGGGTTACCTCATCCGCCGGGCTTAGCGCCACGGCTCCAGCCAGTACACCCCGCCTTCGCCTTCCGCCGTCCAGCCCACCTGACCGGCGTAGTTGACCTGCCACCAGTAGTAACCGTCGGCGCACACCGGCCCGGACAGCACGGCAAACACACCGCAGCCCGGAATCTCCCCGATCACGGCGCTGGTGTTCCGGTTACGGCCCGGCGCGCTGCGCAGCGCATTCGGCGTGCCCGGCGTCACCCGCCCGACGCCGCCCACGGTCAGGCGCGGCGTGAGGGGGCAGTACGGCTGGGGCGACGGCGGCACGATGCCGGACGGTTCCAGCCAGTACACGCCATTTTCGCCTTCCGCCGTCCAGCCGACCATGCCGTTGTAGTTCACCTGATACCAGTACAGCCCATCGCCGCACGTCGGCCCGGCCAGCACGGTGAAGATGCCTGTGCCCGGAATCTGCCCGATCACGGCGCTCGTGGCGCTGTTGCGGCTGGGCTGGCTGCGCACGGCGTTCGGCAGGCCCGGCGTCACTGCGCCGCGCTGCCCCACGACCAGGCGCGGCGGCAGCGTGCACACGTTCGGCTGGGGCGACGGCGGCACGATGCCGGATGGTTCCAGCCAGTACACGCCGTTTTCGCCTTCCGCCGTCCAGCCGACCAACCCGTTGTAGTTCACCTGATACCAGTACAGCCCATCGCCGCACACCGGCCCGGCCAACACGGTGAAGATGCCTGTGCCCGGAATCTGCCCGATCACGGCGCTGATGGCCCGGTTGCGGCTGGGCTGGCTGCGCACGGCATTCGGCAGGCCCGGCGTGACCACGCCCCGCTGCCCGACGACGAGGCGCGGCGCCAGCGTGCACACGTTCGGCTGCGGCGTGGGCGGCGTCGTGCCCGCCGGCTCCAGCCAGTACACGCGCCCTTCCCCTTCCGCCGTCCAGCCCACGATGCCGTTGTAGTTCACCTGCCACCAGGCCAGCTCGTCGGCGCAGATCGGCCCCGCCGTCACGGTGAACAGCCCACCCACCGGGATGAGCGCCAGCCGGTAGTTGGCCGGGTTGCGCGAAGGCCGTCCGGGCAGCAGATTCAGGCTGTTCGGATAGGGCGGGCTGGTCGTCACGCGGCCCCGCATCCCGATCGCCAGACGCGGCGACGGCGAGTTGATGCAGAAGCCGCCCGGCAGCGTCACAGCCGGCGCGACGGGTTGCAGTGTGGGCAGCGGCACGAGCGTCGGCGACGCCACGATGACCTGCTGGGCGCGCCATGTATTCCAACCCCACGCGACATACGCGCCGCTGATGCCTTCCGTGCCCGGCACGCGCACCACCTGCCCGCCGCGCACGGTGTACACCGCGTCGCTGGCATAAGCGGCAGCCTTGCCATCCGGCGAGACGGCGATCTGGCCCGGCCAGCCGGTGAAATTCAGCGCCGACACCTGCCCCTCGCGGCGGATGACCCACTGGAAGCCGTTCGGCGTGGCCTCGCCCGTCGCCGGATAGACGCCCGCCGAGTTGACCTGCGCCGGCGAGACGCGCTCCGGCTGCCCGGTGAGCGCAACCTGGACGCCCGTCGCCGGATCGACCAGGCTCCACGCACCGTTGTTGTACAGGAAGCCCAGGTATTCGCCCACGCCCTGGCTGACCCAGGCGAAATCGTAGATGCTGACGTTGAGCGGCGCGCTGTACTGGAAGCTGTTCTTCAGCTCGCCCTTGTCGTCAAAGATCAGGAACATCTCCGAGCCGTTGGCCTGCCCCTGCGCGGCGTCCGCGGTGGCCAATGGCACGCGCAGCGCGATGCCGCTCAGGCCCCACACTGGCCCCAGCACGGGCCGGTCGCCGCCGATGGTCAGGCCGTAGCGCCGCCGTTCCGTCCCGGTCGTCACGTCGTAGAGGACCAGTTCCTGGCTCAGGTTCGTATTCGCCGCGTGCTCGACCCACGCCACCGCCGTGCCATCCGGCGACCAGGCCGGCGACGAGCGGCGCACAAACGTCTCGTTCGCGTTTCCCGTGCCAAAGGTGGCCGTGCCGGGCTGTGTGGCGATGCGCACCGAGCGGTCGGTGACCAGATCGTACAGCCAGATGTTCATGGGCGGCGTGTTGGGCGTGTCGCCAAACTGACGCAGCGCATCCACCGCGATCTCCGACACCGACGCATAGGCCACCGTGCGCCCATCCGGCGAGATGGCGGGCGGCTGGTTATAGCCCCACTCCGTCAGCCGCCGAAGCTGGGGATTGGTTTCGGAAAAGGACCACAGGTCGCCGCGCATCAGGAAGACGAGCGGCTGGAGAAATTCCTGGGTCGGGTTCTGGGCCACGACGGCGCTCAGCGGGGCCGCGCTGGCCAGCAGCACAAGCAGCAATAAAGACAGGACCACTCCGGTACGTTGACGATTCATCATGTTCCCCCTACGGATGGATGGGCGCGACAGCCCGAAAGATGGCAGCGATGGGCGTTACGGTTATCATTATAGGACACCTTACCCGGAGAGCCATCACGCGCGCCCGGATGACGCCCCCGTTTCGCCGTGCGAGCGTGGGGTAGCCGTAGTATTGCGACACTGGAAGGATCGAAACCGTCGTGAAACGTTGGACTCGCGTGTTGCTGGCCGCGCTGTTCGTGGCGGTGAGCGCCGCCGCGCTGGCCGGCTGCCAGAACACCATGCCGCGCCTCATCTTCGACAACCAATCCGAGTGCGACGGCATCGCCATCACCATCACCCACCGCGCCACGGGGCAGAAGACCGAAGATCGGCTACCCGTCGGCGTCCGGCGCGAGTACCCGGTCGAATGGGACGCCTGGTACGATTACGTGGTCGATTACACAAGAGCGACCGGCCCACGCGGACTGGTCTGCCCGGAGATCAGCCGGGGTGAAGTGCGCCTGCCCGCCGGGAGCGTGCCGCAGGTCTTTTTGCTGCAATCCGAACCGGAAGCGACGGCCACACCCGCGCCGTGACAGCGCGCGGGTCATCTCACGGATTAATGGCCCGCACCGCTTCGCGAAGGTGCAGCCGCGTCAGGGCCACGATCTCGGCGTGCACGCCCGTCGCCGCGTCGGGTGGGATGATCACGTCATGGTGAAAGCTGCCCGCCGCGCGCTCCACCAGCCACAAATCCGCGCCAAACCAGGGGATGTCCTCGAAATCTTCGAGCTTGTCGAAGCCGAGCCGCTTCATCGTCGCCCGGAACGCCTCAAAACGGGCGGCGTCGATGCGAAAATCGAGCGTGAGCGGGCGTCCGGTGGCGCGGCGATAGGCGACCGACAGCCGCGCGCCTTCGCCGGAGCGGTCGCGCACCAGCGTGGCGACCTGATCCGGGTGGCGGGCGTCGTGGTATTGCACGGTGACGCGGAAGGCTTCCGTAACCTGGGGCTGGTGGGCGACGGCGGCAAGCTCCGGAACGTCCAGCCGCAGCGCAATCAGCCGCAACGGCGCAGACTGCGGGCGCATCAGCGGTTCGGGCATGGGATGACCCTCAGAGTTCCGGGCGGCTCGCGAGCCGCCCCTACAGCGCCGGATTGCGTAGGGGCGCGTCGTGACGCACAGGTACACGCGGCGTCCGACCGCGGCTTGTGCCCCTACAACGCCGGATTGCGTAGGGGCGCGTCGCGACGCACAGGTACACGCGGCGTCCGACCGCGGTTTGTGCCCCTACAACGCCGGATTGCGTAGGGGCGCGTCGTGACGCACAGGTACACGCGGCGTCCGACCGCGGCTTGTGCCCCTACAACGCCGGATTGCGTAGGGGCGCGTCGTGACGCACAGGT
>JADZBY010000627.1 GCA_020851855.1 Anaerolineae bacterium | reverse complement strand
GGCATTCATCATCTGGCGCATCTGGCCAAGCGCTGCGTCCATCTGCTGCTGGTTCGCGCCGGGCATCCGTTCCATGGAAGCGAACAATTCGCCGTACAGCGCGTTCGCGTCCACGTAAAACAGCAGATTGTAGCTGACAGCGGGCATGGCGCTGAGCGTATCGGTGAAGCGCGAGGCGTCCGCCAGCGATGTGCCATCGCCGCGCGCCGCCGCCAGCCCGACCTGCGTGCCGATCAGCAGCGCATCGGACGTGATCAGGATGTTCACCGGTAGTTGCTGCGCCATCTGCGACTCGTAGCTGATGAACTGGCTGTCCTCGCTGCGCTGAAACGCCTGCTCCAGGTTGGCCATGCTCAGCAGTTTCGTCACGAACGCATCCGCCCCCGCCTGATCGGTGATGTCCACGGCCAGCACGGCGGGCACGTCTTCCGGCTGCGGCGAATCGGTCATGCCGACCAGCGCCGGGTTGCCGACGCCAAACGCGATGCGCTGGCCGAGCCACGGGCGGATGTCCGTTTGCAGGTTGAGGCCGGCCTGGGCCAGCCCCAGCGTCAGCGCGGTGCGAATCGGGCTGGGCGGGATCGCGCCGCCGCCGGCCAGCGCCGCCGCCTGCGCGACCTTGTTGATCAGGCCGTCCAGTTCCGTGATGAACTCGTCGTCCACACGCATGCTGACGTACAGCCACGTGTCGGCGGGCATGTAGCGCGCTGCATTGTCCGCGACGGGCGCGGCGTTCACCGCAACGCCCACGCCGGACAGCGTAAAAGCGGCTACCAGCAAAGCTGTGATCACTCTCCACGGTATACGCGACATCGAATTACCTCTCCTTTGATAACTCTGCGCTGCTGCATGGGCCGGACATGTCCTGCCCGCCCATCCCGGCAGCCTGCCCCATTCAAGCTACTGCGAAACGGGGCATCCTGTCAACCGCGCGGCGCGTTTTCTGGACGTATGTCACAGGCGCGGCCCGTCGGTTCGGCCACCGGATACATCTCTATACGCCGAAGAGGGCCGGAATGTTCCGCCTTGAACCGCCCTTTTCGTTGTGGTAACATTGCCCCTGGGCCGTTTTCGGCCCGCAAAATCCACACGCCTGGACTGCGCCGGTGTGTCTTGCTCCAAAACGGTGTGGGATGGCAGCGCAGGATGAAGGGCGTGATCGTTGAACACTGAGGAGAACTGCATACCATGTCTGTCGTTTCCATGAAGGCCCTTCTCGAGACGGGCGTCCACTTCGGCCACCGCGCCAAAAAGTGGGACCCGCGCATGAAGCCGTACATCTTCACCGAGCGTAACGGCATCCACATCATCGACCTGCAGCAGACGCTCACCAGCCTGGAAGAAACCTACGAAGTCATCCGCGAATCGGTGGCCCAGGGCAACCGTATCCTCTTTGTCGGCACGAAGCGCCAGGCCCAGGAAACCATCCAGCAGGAAGCCGAGCGCTGCGCCATGCCGTACGTCAACCAGCGCTGGCTGGGCGGCACGCTGACCAACTGGCGGACCATCAAGTCGCGCATTGACCAGCTCAAGCGCTACGAAGCCGAGCGCGAGAGCGGGCAGGCCAGCCTGTACACCAAGAAAGAGCTGCTCACCCGCGACCGCATGATTGAGAAGCTCAAGGTGCGCCTGGGCGGTCTGCGCCATATGAGCCGCCTGCCCAGCCTGATCTTCGTCATCGACGTGAAGCGCGAATACACCGCCGTCAAGGAAGCCAACGCCCTGAAGATCCCCGTGGTGGCGCTCGTTGATACGAACTGCAACCCGGAGAACATCGACTACGTCATCCCCGCCAACGACGACGCCATCCGCGCCATCAAGCTGCTGACCAGCAAAATCGCGGATGCCGCGCTCGAAGGCATCGCCATGCGCAAGGCCCACGGCGGCGACGAGTTCGAAGCCGCCGTCGAGAACATCCAGCGCGGCGACCTGGAACGCTTTGACCGTGACGACGGCGAAGAGGGCGACGAGGCATTCTTTGGCCAGTCCACCATCGCCAAGCTGAAGTCCGGCGTCTTTGGCGACGACAGCGCAGCCGATGACGAAGAGAGCAACGCCTGAGCCTCACCGGCTTGGCGCACGAGAGCGTAAGCGTAGCTGAAGATCGAGACACGCGAAGGAAGGTTTTTGTGAGCGTCGAAGTGACCCCTCAGATGGTCAAACAACTCCGTGATATGACCGGCGCAGGCTTCAATGACTGCCGCGTCGCGTTGATGGAGAACAACGGAGACATGGAAAAGGCCGCCGAGTACCTGCGCAAGAAGGGCGTGGCGACGGCGGCGAAGAAGTCCGGGCGCGTGGCCAACGACGGCATCGTCCAGGCGTACATGCACCACAATGGCCGCCTTGCCGTGCTCGTTGAAGTCAACTCCGAAACCGACTTCGTGGCGCGCAATGAGGACTTCAAACGCTTTGCGAAGGACCTGTCGCTGCACATCGCCAACATGAATCCTCGTTATGTGAAGATCGAGGACGTGCCCGCCGCCGAGGTGGAGCACGAGCGCTCGATCCAGCTTGCCAAGACGGTGGCCGAGGGCAAGAGCGAGGCCGTGGCGCAGAAGATCGTCGATGGCCGTATGGGCAAGTGGTACGAGGAAGTCGTGCTCATGGAACAGCCCTGGCTCCACGACGACTCGAAGAAGGTCAAAGATGTCCTGACCCAGCTGATTGCCGGGATCAAGGAAAACATCGTCGTCCGGCGCTTCGTGCGTTTTGCGCTGGGCGAAGAGAATGCGCCCCAGGCGGCGGAATAAGCGCGGGTGATCGGGAAATGGGATAGCTAAGGATCAGGGAGTGCTCCCTGATCCTTTTTTTGCGCGCTGCGCCGACCGGGGTTAGTGTGGACACAGTAAAGGAGCGCTCAAAAGATGAACAAAATGCCGCTTTCGAGTGATGGGAATATACCTGAGCACGAGCCGCCACAGCCCGAAGGCCACCCGCTGCACCGTGGCGAGCCGGGCGGGCCGCAGCCGCGTTTCCACCGCGTCATGCTCAAACTGAGCGGCGAGGCGCTCTCCGGCAAGGGTGGTTATGGCATCGACCCGGATCAGGCCGCGTTCCTCGCCCGGCGCATCAGGGCCGTGTATGACCTCGGCGTGCAGATCGGCGTCGTCATCGGTGCAGGCAACCTGTGGCGCGGCAAAGTTGGCGTCGACCGGGGCATGGATCAGAGCACGGCGGATCACATGGGCATGATCGCCACGGTCATGAACGCGCTGGCCCTGCGCGACGCGCTGGAGCGTATCGGCGTGGCCACCCGCGTGCAGACCGCCATCGAGATGAACAAGGTGGCCGAGCCGTACATCCGGCTGCGCGCCATCCGCCACCTCGAAAAGGACCGCGTGGTCATCATCGCGGGCGGCACGGGCAACCCGTATTTCACCACGGACACGGCGGCGGCGCTGCGCGCGATGGAGATCGATAGCGAGCTGCTCATCAAGGCCACCAAGGTGGACGGCGTCTACGATAGCGACCCGGCCAAGAACCCCAACGCGCGGCGCTACGAGACGATCACCTTCCGCGAGGCCATCGAAAAGCAACTGGGCGTGATGGATACGACGGCCTTCACGCTGTGCATGGACAACAACCTGCCCATCCTGGTGGTGGATTTCTGGGCGGAAGGCGCGCTCGAGGCGGCGGTCATGGGCCAGCCCGTCGGCACGCTCGTCACGCGCTGACCGGGATCAAATACCGGGGGTGCAGCGGGCGCTGGGTTCTGCCACACCGGCCAGACTGGAGCCGAGGATGTACGGCTCCTCAAACGGCCCGGTGTGGGGTGAAACAATGCAGCGCCCGCGCACGTCGTATTTGGCTACTCCTGGTTCAGACGCCTGGCAGACAAGCCCCCGCCGCGATTCGCAGCGCCAATGACCAGCGCGGCGCTGACCAGAATGATGTCCTTGAACACATACTGCCCCTCAAGCGTCCACACGAGAGGGAACGCCGTCCACAGTCGCTCTGGAGCCAGGACGAGGGGGGACATTGCGCCCACCATTTGCATGAGCAGCAGCAACAACACGATGCGCTTGCCCTTGCC
>JADZBY010000626.1 GCA_020851855.1 Anaerolineae bacterium | reverse complement strand
ATCCGGCTGACGGGGGCGTTTGTCGCGGGCGGCGTCGAGGCGCAGGGCTTCAGTGGCGCGGATCGTGGCCTGCTGCGCTCGCAGAAGATGGACCATCCCGACGGCGACCTGGGCCGGGTCGGGCGCATCACGACCGTCCGCGCCGACGTGCTGCGCCAGGCGCTCGATGCGGGCGTCGTGCCGGTCGTCGCGCCGGTGGCGCTGGCCGAGGCTGGCGGCTTTCACAACGTGAACGCCGATCAGGCGGCGGGCGCGATTGCGGCGGCGCTCGGCGCGGTGCAGGCGGTATTCGTCACCAACGTGCCCGGCGTGCTGATTGGCGAACAGCCCGTGTCCGAGATGACGCGCGTCCAGGCGCAAGACCTGATCCGCACCGGCGTGGCGCGCGACGGGATGGCGGTCAAAATCAATGCGGCGCTCGACGCGCTCTCGGCAGGAGTCGGGCGGGCGGTCATCACCGATCTGGCCGGATTGGCAAACGGGACCGGCACGGAAATCGTGGAGTGAGACACATGACGGATCAAACAGCAGATCACGCGGCGGATACCCTGACCACGGCGCAGATCATCGCCTCGGAGAACGCCCATTTTGTGCGGACCTATGCCCGCCCACCCTTTGTGCTGTCGCACGGAAGCGGCGTGACGGTCTGGGATACGGACGGCGTGGACTATCTCGATTTCACGGCGGGCATCGCGGTGAACGCGCTCGGCCACGCCGATCCGGGGCTGGCGGCGGCGCTGGCCGCCCAGGCGGGCAAGCTGGTCCACACCAGCAACCTGTATTACACAGCGCCCCAGACGCAGCTTGCCGAGCGCCTGACCGCACACAGCTTCGCGGACCGCGTCTTCTTCACCAACTCCGGCACGGAAGCCAACGAAGCCGCCATCAAGTTCGCCCGCAAGTTCGCCCGCGAGACGTTCCCCGGCCAGCACAAGACCCACATCGTGTGTTTCGAGCACGCCTTTCACGGGCGGACCATCGGATCGTTGTCGTTGACGCCCAAAGCAAAGTACCAGGACGCCTTTCGCCCGTTGATGCCCGATGTGCAGGTCGCGCCGTTCAACGACGTGGAAGCCATCGGGCGTTTTGTCACCGCGCAGACGTGCGCCGTGTTCCTGGAGCCGGTGCAGGGCGAGGGCGGCATTCACCCGGCCACGCCGGAGTTCACGCGGGCGCTGCGGGCGCGCTGTGACGAGGTCGGCGCGCTGCTCGTCTTTGACGAGGTACAGTGCGGCCTGGGCCGGACGGGCGACCTGTGGGCGCACACGGCCAGCGGCATCACGCCCGACATGATGACGTTGGCCAAGCCGCTGGCGGGCGGATTGCCCATCGGCGCGGCGCTGGTCACGGAGCGCGTCGCGGCGACCATCGGGCCGGGCGACCACGGCAGCACTTTCGCCGGTGGGCCGCTCATCACGGCGGCGGCGTGTTACGTCTTCGACCGGGCCAGCGCGCCGGAATTTCTGGCCCACGTGAACGAGATCGGCGCGTACCTGCGTGAACGGCTCGAAGAGGTGAACAGCCCACACGTCAAGGAAGTGCGCGGGCGCGGCCTGATGATGGGCGTGCAGCTCGATATCGACGCGGCGGACGTGGTCAAGAAGGGCTATACGCACCGCATCCTGACCGTGAACGCCGGGCCTGATGTGATCCGCGTCGTGCCGCCGCTGATCGTGGAGCGCACCGAGTGCGATACGTTCGTCGAGCGCTTTGCGGCGGCGCTGGCGGAAGTGTAATGTTCAGGAGCGAATGTGATGGACTGGCAAGGACGAATCAGCATTGATCCGGCAGTTCTGACTGGCAAGCCGGTGATCAAGGGAACTCGCCTCGCGGTTGCCTTCATCATCGACTTACTGGCGCAGGGATGGAGTGGACAGGATATTCTCGCCAATTACCCGGCGTTGACGGGTGAAGATGTCCAGGCGTGCCGGTGCTTCAAGACGGATCATTACCAGCATTCGGACCGTTATCTGTCGCGAGAGTAAGAGTCATGCACTGTGTCATCTGCAAGAACGGCGACACGCAGCCCGGTCAGACAACCGTCACACTGGAGCGCGGCAGCACGACCCTCGTGATCAAAGGTATTCCGGCGCAGGTGTCTGAATAACTGCGGCGAGGCCTACCTGAGCGAACAGGTTACGGCGGAACTGCTTAAACTGGCCGCCTCGGCGGTTCAGGCAGGCGTACAGGTCGAAGTGCGGCAGTACAGCGCCGCGTGACAGAATCTATGCCCAATCCAACAGGGAATCCGCCCTCACAGCGTTGAGGGATCATCTCAAAGGAACCGACCATGAGCGAACCACAGTACAAGAAGGTCGTGCTAGCCTACAGCGGTGGGCTGGACACGTCCGTCATCGTGCCCTGGCTGATCGAGACGTATCACGTCGAGGTCATCTGCTTCACCGCCGATCTGGGCCAGGGCGACGAACTAGACGGCCTCGAAGAGAAGGCCAAGAAGAGCGGCGCGAGCAAGCTGATCATCCGCGACCTGCGCAAAGAGTTCCTCACTGACTTCATCTTTCCCACCATGCGGGCCGGGGCCATCTACGAGCGCGATTACCTGCTCGGCACGTCCTTCGCGCGCCCGCTCATCGCCCGGCACATGGTGGACATTGCCGAGGAAGAGGGCGCGGATGCCGTGGCGCACGGCTGTACCGGCAAGGGCAACGATCAGGTGCGCTTCGAGGTCACGGTCATGGCCCTCAACCCGAAACTGGGCATCATCGCGCCGTGGCGGGATGACAAGTGGTTCATCCGCAGCCGCGAGGACGCCGTCGAATATGCGGAAGAGCGCGGCATCCCCGTCTCGGCCACGCTGAAGAGCATCTACAGCCGCGACCGCAACATGTGGCACATGAGCCACGAGGGTGGGCCGCTCGAAAACCCGTGGACCAAGCCCGAAGAGGCCATGTACGTGCTCTCGAAAAGCCCGCAGAATGCCCCCGATCAGACGGAAACTGTCGAGATCAGCTTCAAGGAAGGCATCCCCGTGGCGCTGGACGGCGCGCCGATGGACCCGGTTGATTTGCTCCTGACCCTGAACGAGCTTGGCGGCAAACACGGCGTCGGGCGCGTGGACCTCGTCGAAAACCGGCTGGTGGGCATGAAGTCGCACGGCGTGTACGAGACGCCCGGCGGGGCGATCCTGTACAAAGCCCACCAGGCGCTCGAACAGGTCTGCCTGGACAAAGCCACGCTGCACATGAAGCTCCAGCTGGCCATCAAGTACGCCGAGCTGGTCTACAACGGGCAGTGGTACTCGCCGCTGCGCGAGGCGCTCGACGCCTTCGTGAACGTGACGCAGCGCAACATGACTGGCGACGTGCGGATCGAGCTGTACAAGGGCAACGTCATCGTCAGCGGGCGGCGCTCACCATACAGCCTGTACCGCGAAGATTACGCCTCGTTCGGGCGTATGGACATCTACGATCAGCAGGATGCGGAAGGCTTCATCAATCTGTTCGGCCTGCCCAACAAGATCGAAGCGCTGATCGCGATGGACGGCGGCGGGCGCAGCCGTTACCGCGCCCCCGACTTCAGCAAGTTCAAGCGGGACTAGTCCAGGTGGGATAGAGGGCTGATGAGCGTTCAACTCACGCAGATCGACAAGAATGTGGCCAGCGTGGCCGGCTTCCGGGTCGGCGCGGTGGATGCCGGGCTGTACGCGCACTTCGGCAAGGCGACGCGGCCCGACCTGATGCTACTGGCGGCGGACCGGCCCTGTGTCGCGGCGGGCGTCTTCACGACAAACCGGGTCAAAGCCGCGCCAGTGCTCTATGATCAGGCGCGGTTGGCGGCCAACCCGGGCCGT
>JADZBY010000625.1 GCA_020851855.1 Anaerolineae bacterium | reverse complement strand
CCGGGGGGGAGGCCCACGTCAAACGCGGACGAGGCAGGCCTCGTCCCTACGCCGACCACGGTCGGGACAACGCCTGCGTTGTCCGCGTGGCTTCCCTCTCTGCGACGTGCCTTGAAAGGGGCCGGGGTGAGGCCTACGTCAAATGCGGACGAGGCAGGCCTCGTCCCTACGCCGACCACGGTAGGGGCAACGCCTGCGTTGTCCGCGTGACTTCCCTCTCTGCGATGTGCCGTGAAAAGGGCCGGGGGTGAGGCCGCCCTTATCCCCCCGTCGTGCGGCGCACGCCCACCACGAAGCCCTTCGCCCATGCGCCATCCGGGCCGAGCGCGAACAGGTAAAACGGCGATGTGGCCGATGGGCAGCTCGTCTCGCTGCCTTCGGGCGGCACGGCGCGGCTGTTGAGGAAGACGCTCGTGGCCCGCTCCACCCGCCATGTGACCGTCACGCATTCCCCGACGCGCAACAAGGCGATGTCCGGGTAAAACGAGATGGAGATGTCGCTGGACAGCGGGCGCAGGCTGACCAGCACGCCGCCTTCCCAGCCGATCCGGTCGATGGCCCAGCCGGTGCGCTGCTCGAAAGTGCGCAACTGCCACCAGCGCGCGCCATCGGCGGACTGCGGCCCGGCGATCACGTCCACCACCTCGGCAGAGTTCAGCTCGCGGATGACCGGCGCGTTGAAGCCCGGCTCAGTGCGCAGATTCAGGCCGTCGCCGGGCGGGACCATGACCAGCGCAGGCCGCCCGACCACCACCTCGGTAGCCGGGTCAAGCGTGCCGACGCCGGGCCGGGCCGGTTGCGCGGTGAATACGCCCCTGCCAAAGGCCAGCGGCCCACCCGGCACGATGTGCACGGCATCCGTCCCCGTGATGGACGGCGCGTACCACATCTGCGTTTCCGGCGCGACGGCCAGCACTTCCGACGCCGCCGCGCCCAGATTCACGCGCTGCACGAGCGCCGCCGAGGACGTGACCAGGCTGAACGCCACGCCGGAGCCATCCGGAGCCGGGCTGATGCTGGTCACGGCCATGCCCTCGTGCACAAAACGCTGGACCGGCGCGCCGCCCGTCGCCGGCAGCGTCAGCAGCCGCACCAGCTTGTTCTCGTATTGTAGCGGCCACGCGCCCGGAAACAGTTCCAGCCCCACCGCGCTGCGCAGTGCGCCCGGCTCGGCGGCGTAGGCTTCGCGCGCGCTGAAGACGAGCGTCTGGCCGTCCGGCATCCAGGCGATCTGGTCGATGCCCGGCTGCGACTGGATGGGCCGGACCGCGCCGCTGCTCAGCTCGACCAGCGCCAGCATCAGGCCGCCGCTGGCCGGGTCGCTGACTACGGCGGCGGCGCGCTCCCCGTTCGGCGCAATGGCCACCCGCCGCACATTCTCGGCGCGCCACACTTCCCGGCCATCTGACTCGGTCAGCATCAGGACGTTGTCGCAGCCGGAGTGGCGCAAGAAGCCGCGTTTCGTCCACTCGAACACCGGCGGCGCGCCGTCAAAGCCCGTTTCGTGCCAGTACAGCGCCGCCGCCGGGTCATTGCTCGTCGGATGCGGGCACGGCCCGGACTCGGTGAATGCGCCGGCGAAACGCGGCGGGCCGCCATCCACCGGCACGGCCTGCACCTGAAGCCCGACGCCGTCCGGCGCGCCGCCCGCGCCGACGACGTAGGCGATCTCCCGCCCATCGGGCGACCACGCCGCCGGATAGCCCCGGTCGCTGTTCGTCGTCGCCACCTGCAAGGGCAGCTTGCCGCCGCCTGCCACGAACACGCCGCCCGTCGTCTGGTCCACAAAGAGCAGATACGCGCCGTCCGGCGACCAGCGGAACTGGCCGTACTGGCGCGTCGTCTCGGTGAAGGGCGCAACCGGCATTCGCCGCCGCTGCGAATCCTCGGTGAGCGGCACCGTCTGGCGCGCGCTCAGGTCGGCCAGATACACGTTGCCGTCGCTGGCGACGTAGGCCAGCGGGTCGCGCAGGGAAATCGTCGCGGGCGCTGCGCCTTGCGCGGCGGCAGCCGGCCTGGACCAGGGCAGCGCGGAGAGGACGCACACGAGCACGACGAGCAGCGCAGCAGCGGCAGACGGGGCGCGTTTCATGGGGCGTTTCCTTCGTAAGGCAGGGCGACAAACACAATGCGGCGTCCGCGCTCAGTGCCTTCGGACGCCGCATTCACTTTACCATCAGGCGGATGTACTCCGCGCCTACTCGCTTTCCCGGCCCGACGACCGGCGGCG
This sequence comes from Anaerolineae bacterium, assembly GCA_020851855.1. Classification (GTDB taxonomy): domain Bacteria; phylum Chloroflexota; class Anaerolineae; order Aggregatilineales; family UBA2796; genus JADZBY01. The sequence continues at coordinate 24,799 of JADZBY010000625.1, read as the reverse complement.
CAACATGCGGGCTTTCATCTCCAACTCTTTGAAATACTCGGTCTGCGTGATCTCGCGGACCTGGCTTTCCTTCTTCTGCTCGTCAATCATGATGCGGAGTTCCTGCACTTCGCGCTCGGCCTTGTGCAGGTCCGCCTTCACCTGGGAGAACAGCCGCGCGTTTTCGATGGCGATGGCGGCTTGGTTGGCGAACGCGCCGAGGATGGGCAGGAAGTCCGGGTTGAAGACGCCCTGACCGATATGGTTATCGGCGTACAGCACGCCAATGATCTGCTCGCGGACCATGAGCGGCACGCACACGATGGAGCGCAGCGCATGGCTGAGCACGCTCTGCATCCCGGCGAAGCGCGCGTCGTCCTGGGCGTTGGTGGTCAGGATGGGCTGCTTCTGCTCGATGGCCGTATTGGCGATGCCCCGGCTGAAAATGGCCTCGTTGTCCAGGATCGTCTCGCGGTCCCAGTTGCGCGCCGTACGCAGGTCCAGCTCGCCCTTATCGTCGCGCAGCATCAGGTAGCCACGCTCTGCCCCGGTCAGCTCGACGACGGTATCCATGACCTCTTCGAGCACCTCGTCAAGGTCCAGCGTCGAGTTGATCAGCGCCGAGACGCGCACCAGCTCTTGCAGCTGGCGCAGACGGCTGGTGCTCTGCACGGCAATGCTGTTGAAAGCGTCCAGGTCGCGCCGCACGGTGCGAACCATGCCCGTCAGGTCGACGGAAGGTTGAATGCCACGCTTGCGCAGCGCCTGAAGGGTTTGCTCCAACGCGCTCTCCAGCTTGTCTACGTTGCTGGTGAGCCGGTTGAAGGTTTCCTCGAAATTCGCGCCACTGAGGGCAGTTTGTTCGCTCATTCCACCACGCTACTTCGTCTCATGGGCACAGGTGTGGGCTTCATACTGCCATGAGTATATCAGAAAAACGCCGGGCACGCCGATGCTGGCCAAGCCGACCGGCCCGATCAGGCGAATTGTGCTTATCCGCTTCTGCGAATCTAATCGTGACAAACATCACATGACGGTGTGCTTTTCATCACAAGCGCAGCGAGGCCCCTTTATTCGATAATGCGAATATACGAAGATATGCACGGAAGAGGTGGCCCGTGGAAGCGACGACCATGCGCGAACTGGAGCTGGTGCACGACCGCGTGTGCTCCGCCCTGGGCGATCCGAAGCGGCTCATGATCCTGTACGCGCTCGCCGACGGGCCGAAGTGCGTCAACGACATCGCCGCCGAACTCGACACGCCGCAGCCCACCATCTCCCGCCACCTCAAGATACTCCGTGATCGCGCCCTGGTCGAAACATCCCGGCAGGGCACGACTATTTTCTACTCCCTGGCCGACCGCCGCCTGATCGACGCGCTCGACCTGCTGCGCGGCATCCTGCGCGACCGTGTGCTGCACCAGGCGACCGTCGTCGCGCAATCCGGCGGCGAGCCAATCGAGTAATCCACCCGGCTGCCCTTTGTCTTCGGTCTATTGAGGAGCGAAAAATCCATGAAGCCATCCCGACCGAGGCGCAGATCTACGTTTTTACCGCCCCTGATGATGATCGCCGGCCTGGCGCTGCTTGTGCTCGCGTTGTGGCTGGCCACGCCTACGCCTGTCGAGGCGCAGTGCGGCGCGTCGTCGTCCTCGTGCAAGAACTGCCACGAGGTCAATGCCCGCCACCCGGTGAACGGCTCCGGCGAGTGGCACACCAGCCACGCCTTCGGGGACTTCTGCGCCTTCTGCCACGCCGGGAACGTGCAGGCCATCGACCAAGACGCCGCCCACCTGGGCATGATCTACCCGCTGAATGACCCCAAATCGTCGTGTGCGACCTGCCACCCCGCCGATTACATGGAGCAGGCAGGTGTGTACGCAGTAGCGCTCGGCGTGGACCTGACCACGACCGATAGCGGCAGCGCAGGCGATTCCGGCGCTGGCTCCGGCGGTTCCGGCGCGGCGGCGGATGCCCCGCTGGCCCCCATCCCACCGCCCGGCGAGCGCAACGCGAGCGGCGCGTTGGTGGACTATAACCGGCGCTACGAAATCGAAGTGCTCGGCCACGCCGACACATCGCGCACCGGCAACCTGATCCTGGCTGTGCTGGCGCTGGGCATGACCGGGCTGGGCGTGTTCCTCGTCTGGCGCTTCGAGCGCGTGGGTGAAGCATTCCGCAAAGCCGCCGCGCTGCCGACGAACGACTGGCGGCGCGACATCGAGAAGTACATGCCACAAGGGGGGAAATAAGCCATGAAGTGGTTGCGTCGTCAGCTTCGAAAGGACCTTTGGTCGCCCGAAGTGGCCGGGATCGGCCTGGGGCTGGTCTTCATCTTCTCGCTGTGGCTGTCGCACCGCGCGCCGGGCGCATCGGGCACGTTCTTCAACCTCGCCGCCATCCTGGGCAAGCCGCTCACAGCGGGCGACCCGGCCAACCAGTTCTTCGTCAGCGTCTTCCCGCCGCTCACGTCCGGCATGACGTGGCAGGCGTGGATGCTGGTCGGGATTTTCCTGGGCGGGTTGGCCTCGGTGCTCATCGCGGGCAGGTTCAAGTGGACGCTCGTGCCCATTGAGCAGTGGAAAGACATCTTCGGCAAGTCGGTCGCCAAGCGCTGGATCATCGCCTTTGTGGGCGGGATCATCCTGCAAATTGGCGCGGGCATCGCCGGCGGCTGCACGAGCGGCCTGGCGCTGGCGGGCGGCGTTCAGCTCAGCCCGGCGGCGTTCATCTTCATCCCCGGCATCTTCATCTCCGGCGCCATTGTGCAGTTGCTCATCTACCGCGAGAAGTACTAAAGGAGCGCCCGCCATGACTCTCACCATCCCGGACATCCTGATCGCGCTTGGCCTGGGCTTCGTCTTCGGCTGGGTGCTCGACAAGGGCGGCCTGAACCGCTATTTCAAAATCGCGAACGTCTTCCGTTTCACCGACCTGACCGTCCTGCGCTTCATGATGAGCGGGATGCTCGTCGGCGTGGTCGGCATCTACGGCCTGAAGGCGTTCGGGCTGGTCGATCTGACGGCAGTCGCCGCGACGGCGCTCGTCGGCAACTTCGTGGGCGGCGCGGTCTTCGGCATCGGCATGGCCATGGCCGGTTTCTGCCCCGGCACGATGGTCGCCGGCGCGGCGCGTGGCCAGCTTGACTACCTGATCCCCGGCGGCCTGGGCTTTGTCACCGGCGGCCTGATCTTCGGCGTCCTGTACCGCTCAGACCTGATCCAGTGGCTGATCTCGACGGGCCGCCCGGAGTTGGCCTACGCCAAATTGCCCGAACTGCTCGGCGTCGATCCCACACTGATGGCTTTCGTCGTCGCGGAAGGCATCCTGATCTTCCTGTACGTGCTGGCCAAGCTCCGCCTGCGCCGCAAAGACGTGCTGGAGCCGGTGGTGCAGCAGGAACGCATCGCGGCGGGGCTGGAACAGGCCGCTGCGCCGGTCCTGCAGGGCACGGGCGACTAGGAACGGAGACGGCCATGAGCGATTATCAAGACCGACCCTCACTCCCCGTGCAGCGCGTCGCGCCGGAGAACAGCAAACGCTGGTCGATGAGCCGCCGCCAGTTCCTCAAAGGCGCGGCGCTCGTCACGGCGGGCGTCGCCATGCAGCGCGTCGGCATGTTCGACTTCCGCCCGACGTTTGCGCAGGGCAATCCACCCGGCGCGGCCAATTTCCTGCCCGGCCCGAACGAGGATTTCATCATCCCGACCCTGTGCGAGATGTGCGTGTGGCGCTGCGGCGTTTTGGCCCGCGTGCGCGATGGGCGCGTCTACAAGCTGGACGGCAACCCGGCGCACTCGCATTCGCTGGGCAACCTGTGCGCGCGCGGCCAGAGCGGCGTGGGCCTCGTCTATGACCCCGACCGCGTGCTGTACCCGCTCATGCGCGTGGGCGAGCGCGGCAGTGGCCGTTTTCGCCGCGCCACCTGGGACGAAGCGCTCGACTTCACCGCCGAGCAGATGTTGCGCATCAAGGACAGCTACGGGCCGGAGACGATGATCTTCTCCATCACGCACAGCCCGTCCGGCCCGCTCTTTGAGCGCCTGATTCGCGGCTACGGCAGCCCGAACGAAGGCTCGCAGCGCAGCCTGTGCTTCAACGCGATGGTCGCCGCCAACCTGATGACCTTCGGCATCCAGGAGCCGGCCCGGCGCTACGACGGCATGAACTACATCATCCTGACCGGGCGCAACCTGTTCGAGGGCATCTCGACCAGCGAGAGCAAGCAGCTCATGGAGCGCATCGCAGCGGGCGCGAAAGTCGTGGTGCTCGATCCGCGCTTCACCAAGACCGCCGCCAAAGCGACCGAATGGCTGCCCGTGAAGCCCGGCTCTGATCTCGCCTTCCATCTGGCGCTGATCCATGTCGTCATCAACGAGGGCTTCTACGACCGCTGGTTCGTGAACAACTACACGGTGGGCTTTGACGAGCTGCGCGACTCGGTGGCCGACTACACGCCGGAATGGGCTGCGCAACTGACCGGCATTCCCGCCGAAACCATCGCCCGTATCGCCCGTGAGTTCGGGGCGGCGCGGCCCAACGCCTTCGCCCACCCCAACTGGCGCACCAGCAACTTCATCAACAGCTTCCAGACCGAGCGCGCCGTCGCCGTGCTGAATGCTCTGCTCGGCCTGTGCCCGCAGGAAGGCGACTGCATGTTCCCGGCGGAAACGTCCGTGCCGCTCGGCACGCCGCCCATGCCCACGCCGCCGCGCATCAGTGCGCCCCGGCTGGACGGCATCCCGTGGAAATACCCCATCGCGCCGGAGAAACTGGGCATCTTCCAGGAAATGCGCGACGCGGTGCTCACCGGCGAGCCATACCAGGCGCGCGGCTGGTTCTTTGCCCGCCAGAACCCGATCATGAGCCTGCCGGACGCCCAGAAGACCATCGAGGCCTTCAAGAAGCTCGAGTTCATCGCCTCGGTGGACGTGATCCTGAACGACTCGTCCTGGTACGCCGACGTGATCCTGCCCGAATCGACCTACCTGGAGCGCTACGACCCGGTGCAGGCCGTCGGCGACCGCGTCTTCTTGCGCCAACCGGTCATCGAGCCGCTCGGCGATACGCGCTCGGCGCTGTGGATTTACCGCGAGCTGGGCAAGCGCCTCGGCCTGGGCGACTACTTCCAGTACACCGACGAGGAAGACTACATCCACCAGCAGATCGCGCCGCACGGCATCAGCCTGGACCAGCTTAAGCAGGTCGGCTACTTCGACGTGGCCGTCGAGCCGCCCGACAAGTACCGCTGGAACACGCCGAGTGGCAAGGTGGAGATCGCCTCGGAGACGCTGCGCAACGCCGGCTACTCGGCGGTCCCGACCTGGGAAGCGCCGCCGGAGCCGAGCGCCGGGCGCTTCTACCTGCTCACCGGCAAGGTCGGGCAGCACACGCAGTTCGCCACGCAGAACAACCCGCTGCTCACCCAGGTGGACTATCACACCCGCGATCTGTGGATGCACCCGTCCGCCGCGCGCGAGCGAAGCATTAACGACGGCGACCGTGTGCGCGTCACGAGCAACGTGGGCGAGGTCGAAGTCAGCGTATGGGTGACGGAAGGCATCCGGCCCGACTGCGTCTTCCTTGCGCCGGGCTTCGGCCACGCCAGCAAGGGCCTCTTGAAGGCCTTTGAGCGCGGCGCAAATTCCAGCATCCTGCACGAGACGTTCACCGACCCGGTCAGCGGCGGTCAGGCGCTCACCCAGACCTTCGTCACGGTAGAAAGGGCGTAGAGAGGCGCCGATTATGGCCAACAATGTGAAGAAACGTTACGCCTTCGTGACCGATCCATCGCGCTGCATCGACTGCCGGGCCTGCCTGGTCGCCTGCCGCGCCCAATGGAATACGCCCGCCGAGCAATCGCGCATCTGGGTGCACAGCAACGGCCCACAAGGCGTGTTCCCGGACCTGCGTGAGACGTTTGTTCCGGCCCAGTGCCATCACTGCGAAGACCCGTGGTGCGTGGATGCCTGTCCGACCGGCGCGACGTACCGGCGCGAGGATGGCATTGTCGTCATCGACGAGGACGCCTGCATCGGCTGCGGCCTGTGCGTGAACGCCTGCCCGTATCAGGCCCGTTTCCGCAACACGCGCACCGGCAAGGCGGATAAGTGCTCGGCCTGCTTCCCGCGCGTCGACGCCGGGGAGATGCCCGCCTGCGTGGCGACGTGCATCGGCGGCGCGCGCCTCTTTGGCGACCTGAACGATCCGGAGAGCACGGTCAGCAAGGCGATCAAGGGCCGTGCGCTGTACCGGCCTGTCACCGACGAGGTGAATACCGCGCCCATGACGCTGTACCTGTCGCCGCCGGAAGCTGCGCCGCAGCAGGTATCGCCGCAGCCGCGCCCGCCCGTCGCCGCCGAATCGTTCTGGCGCGACGTGGGCTTGCCGCTGGTCAAGGCGGCCATCGCCGCGACGTTCATCGGACAGGCGGCGGCCTTCGTCGGCCAGTTGATCAAGGGCGAAAACGAGTTCGAAGAAGCGTGAAGCGCGCCTCGCGTGAGGGGCGATTGTATGCGCCCGGCGCTGAAGCACCGGGCTAAGACGACAAAGCCCTGGCGGGCTGGGACGGGGATCAGCCCGAAGGGCTTCGTAGTTTCAGCCTGGCGCTTCAGCGCCGGGCGACCAAGATGAGGACAAGAAACTCGCCGACGCCCAGCGCATGACGCCGATCTCAAGCTTCAGCGCCGGGCGACCAAGATGAGGACCAAGACACATGGCGCACAGAAAACTGACGCTCGAAGAACGCGAGGCGTTGCGCTCGCAGACGCTCACCAAGCATTACACGGCGAACATCCTGACCCACTGGTTCAACGCCTTTAGCTGGCTGCTGCTCTTCCCGACCGGCCTGGCCATCTTGCTCGGCAGGGCCTACCCGTTCATCCCGGATGCCTGGAACGACCTGATGCGCAACCTGTTCGGCGGGCTGGCTCCGCTCATCCACTGGCACGCCGTCTGGGGCCAGATTTGGCTGTTCGTGCTCGTTTTCAACGTCTTCTTCGGCTTCCGGAAATTCTTCATCCCCTTCGCCGCCACGCGCATGTTCATGACCAAAGACGACTGGCGCTGGCTGATGATCCGGCCCTTGCAGATGTTCGGGCTGATGCGCAACGTGGAATTGCCGCCGCAAGACGCCTACAACGGCGGGCAAAAGCTGTACAGCTACCTCGTCGTCGTCGGCACAGTCGCCATCGGCATCACGGGCATGATCATGACCTACTCGCACATCATCCCCACCTCACTGCAATGGCTGATCCAGTGGTCGATGCCCATCCACTTCATCAGCGCCGGCATGGTCTTCTCCGGCGTGATCATTCATGTGTACATGGGCGCAGTCATGCCCGAAGAGCGGCAGGCGTTTTTCAGCATGTTCAGCGGCAAGGTGAACGGCCTGTACGCCTTCCTGCACCACCGCAAGTGGTACGAGCGTAAGATGGCCGAAAAAGCCGCCTGGGAAGCCCACTACGAGATGGAACGCCAGGCCGAATCTGCCGAATCGACCGCCGAAGTGCCCGGCTTGTCTTCCGCCGCGCCCCAGCCTGCCGAGGGGAAGTGAGGCAGCCCTCTCTCCACGCCGCTCCCCTCTCTACGCCGCCGGGGTCCCCTGTGGGGTGGCAGGCGTGGAGAGGGGCCGAGGGTGAGGTCAGCTCTATCCCATGAATCTCCGCCGCCGACCCGTCGCCCTGGCCCTGATTCTTGCCGGGGCCGGTCTGATCGCCCTTGCCCTGCTCGCCACGCCGCGCCTGAGTGTGGTCGAGATCACCCCGACGCGCACCGGGCAGGTCGAGCGCTGCCTGACCTGTCACCAGGGCATCGAGCCGATCAGCGCCGGGCACAGCACGGAAGACTTCGGCTGCGTCTCGTGCCACGGCGGCCAGCCGCTCGCCCTGGACGCCGACGCCGCGCACACGGACATGGTCCGCAATCCCGGCGCGGCGGGCGAGGCCGAAAAATACTGCGCCGAATGCCACTCCGCCCAGGCGCTCTACGTGCCGCGCGCCATCATGTCCACCTACGCGGGCGCTATCGGGCTGGTGCGGCGCGCGTTCGGGCTGCAGGACGGCGGCAATGCGCTCTTTGCCGTGGCCCAGGTCGATCACCTGGATGAGTTCATCGTCGGCCCGGACGACCCGGAGCCGGTCAAGCAGTTCGCAGAGCGCTGCCTGACCTGCCACGTGAACGGCGAGCCGCGCCACGAGCCATACTTCTATCGCAGCACCGGCTGTTCGACCTGCCACGTGCTCTACGCGGACGACGGCCTGTACACCGGCGGCGACCCGACCATCCCGCGCGACGAGCCGGGCCATCCGTTGCAGCATACCTTCACCCGGCAAATCCCCTATACGCAGTGCAACCACTGCCATAACCGGGGCAACTACGACCTGCGCAGCATGGAATTTCTGCCGCGCGATGACATGCCGCCGCCCGACGGCCTGACCGGGCAGGCGCTCCGGCTGCACGAGTACTACCAGCCCATCGGGCAGTTCACAAAGTGCGAGTGGGAGTTAGAGTGCATCGACTGCCACACGGCGCGCGAGGTGATGGGCAACGGCCTGCTTCAGAACAACCGCAGCGAGGTACAGCACATCCAGTGCAAGGATTGCCACGGCACGCTGGATTCACCCCCTCTGAGCCGCCCGGTCATGCAGGCCACGCCCAGCGCGCCGAATCCGTTCCTGAGCGATCTCGCCCTGGAGCCGGACGCCCACCTGATCAGCCAGTGGGGCGACGTGATGGCGCACACATGGCGCGAGGATGGACAGTGGTACTTGCGCGGCAAGGTCACGGGCGAGGAATATGCGATTCCGATGGTCCAGGGCACAGCCTGCGAACAGAAGCCTGACGAGCAAGACAGCCGCTACTGCCACCAGTGCCACGCCTACGACCGCGCGGCGGGACCCTGAACCCTCACCGCCAACCCCTCTCCCTCATGGCGAGGGGCGGAAATGCAGATGCGGAAATGCAGGCGCGGACGAGGCGGGCCTCGTCCCTACACACCGTAGGGACAACGCCTGCGTTGTCCGCTCTTCTCCCCTCTCTCCCACCGGGGGAGTGAGGGCCATTTATATCAAGCATTGGCGGGAGTGCATGGGCGCGGACGAGGCGGGCCTCGTCCCTACACTCACCGTAGGGACAACGCCTGCGTTGTCCGCATTTCTCCCCTCTCTCCCACCGGGGGAGTGAGGGCCATTTATATCAGGCATTGGCGGGAGTGCATGGGAGTCGAACCCACCGCGGCCCGCTCTGCGCGGCCCGCCACCGGTTTTGAAGACCGGGGGACTCACCGGAATCCATCCACTCCCACCCGTGAAGATACCGCCCTTAACGGCTTGCGTCAACCTCAACGGGCCAACCGTTCAGCCCACGACCTCTGCCGTGCGCGTATCGTCCAGCGCGCCGACCATGTACTGCACGATCTCGGCGCTGTCCGTCTCCGGGGTCTTCTTTTCGGCCACCTTGCGGCCCCGGTGCATGACGACGATGCGGTCCGTCACGGCAAACACGTCCGGCAGCGTGTGGCTGATCAGGATAACCGGCACGCGCTGCTCGCGCAGTTTGTGGATCAAGGCCAGCACCTTACGCTGTTCGATGACGCCCAGGTTGTTCGTCGGCTCGTCCATGATCATCAGCTTGGCGTCCCAGTACATGGCGCGCGCGATAGCCACTGCCTGCCGCTGCCCGCCGGACAGCACGTCGATCTTCTGCCGGTAGTCCGGGATATGGATCTCCAGTTCGTTAAGCACCTGTTTCGCCTCGGCCAGCATCTTGTCTTCGTCGAGCGTGCGGAGCAGATTGCCCAGGAACGGTTTCTTGATCTCGCGGCCCATGAAGATGTTCGCGCTCACGTTCAGGTTGCCGGCCAGCGCCAGGTCCTGGTAGATCGTCTCGATCCCGGCGCTGCGCGCCTCGATAGGCTTGCTGAACTCGACGTGCTTGCCCTGGTAAATGATCTCGCCCTCGTCCTTGACGTACACGCCGGAGATGCACTTGATCAGGGTCGATTTTCCCGCCGCATTGTCACCGACCAGCCCGATCACCTCGCCGGGATACACGTCCAGGCTCACCTTGTTGACCGCCGTCAGGCCGCCGAACTTCTTCACGATGTTCCGGGCGGAAAGTATCGGTTCCATCGTCATCAGCCCCTTTCCGCTTCCATGCGCCCGACGATGATGTCCCGCGCCTGGTCGATGATCACGGCCAGGATGACCACGATGCCGACCACCACGAACTGGTAGAACGGCTCGACGTTGAGCATGACCAGGCCTGTCGTCAGCACGGAGATGATCAATGCGCCGATCAGCGTCCCGATCACCGAGCCGGTTCCGCCGAACATGCTCACGCCGCCGACGATCACCGCCGCAATCGACGACATGAGCAGCGGATCGCCGGCAATCGACGAGCCGCCCGAAAAGCGCGCCGTGTGCAGCACGCCCGCCAGCCCTGCAGTGAAGGCCGACGCGACGTACAGCAGGATGGTATGCCGCGTGACGGGCACGCCCGCGCGCAGCGCCGCCTCGCGGTTGCCGCCGATGGCGTAGGTGTGCCGCCCGTATTGGGTTCTGTGCAAAATGAAGGCGGCGATGATCAGCACGATGAAGGCGACCACCACAGGCCACTGAAAGACGCGCACCATGCCGCGCAGCGCCTCGCCGCTGATTTCCGGCTTGTTGAGGAAATAAAAGCCGCCTTCACCGCGCGTGACCACGTACAGAAGCGCCTCGTTGCCGAAGTTGCGCACACCTTCCGGCTGCTGGCCCACGACGTTGCCCCCGGACAAGAGGAACGCCACGCCGCGCGCCACAAACGACATGCCCAGCGTGACGATGAAGGGTGGAATGCGCAGCCGGGCGATGATCACGCCGTTGATGAAGCCGGGAATCAGGGTAGAACACGCGCCTGCCGTGAAGCCGACGAGGATGACTACCGGCTCGGTCATGCCCGTTTGCGCCAGCACCTCACTCAGCAGGAACGTCACGGCGACCCCGGCGACCACGCCAATGGCAAACCGGATGAGCAGCGGGGCCGCCTGCGCAAATCCCTCGGCCTCGTCGGGCGCTTTGCGGACGAAGCGGTTGGCGATGGCAAAAGCCAGGACGCCGAAGAGCACGCCCGCGACCAGCGCCAGCGGCCCGTGGATTCCGGAGCGCGCCAGCACGGCGCGGATGAGGGCCACGCCTGCCCAGGCGGTGAGCGCTGTCACGCCCAGGGCGGCGAGCAGGCGAATCAGCGCGCCCACAGCGCCCGACAGCGTGGCGCTGGGCAGCCCGCGTTTGATCGCCCGGTCGATGATGAAGGCGCAAACCAGCCCCAGGGCAATGGCGGCAAGGTTGATGGCCGCATCGCCCATCTTCGTCGGCGTTCCTGCCGCCGCGATCAGGTCGCGCATGGCGAGCGCGGCGATCACCGACGAGAGGCCCATCACCCAGCCGACCGACAGGTCGATGCCGGCGGCGATGATGACGAAGGTCTGGCCCAGGCCCATCAGCAGGATGGGCGTGATCGACATCAGGACGTTCTGGGAGTTGGCCAGGCTCAGGAAATTCACGTCACCGTTTGTCGCGGCGGACACGCTGAGGGTGAAAAAGGCGACGAGGCCAATGAGAAAGACCCAGGCCCACACCCGGCTGACGAGCAGGACCAGGCTCTTGGCGCGTTCGGCTCTGGGAGAACTCGTGGAAAGCGCGGCAGCGCCGCTGTGAGACTGGGTGGCCATGAAACGCTCCTCGAAGAACCGCGGCGGGGAAGTTCGGGGGCGTCGTGTGGACGCCCCCGACGAGGCTCAAGCGCGTGTGCTGAGCGACGGTCCGATCAGATCACTCGGGGACCTGATAGATGAAGCGCGCGATCTCGGGATCGTCCACGTTCTCCGCCGTGATGACCGCATAGCCGGTCGTCACGCGCTTCGGCAGGCTCGTCACACCCGCCCAGTCGGCCATGGCGAACTCGACGGCCAGGTAACCCATGTCATAGGGCTTCTGGGCGATCACGAGGGTGACGTTGCCCTGGCGCAGTAGCTCGATGGCGAACGAGGTCGCGTCGAAGGCGATGACCTGCACCTGCCCACCGAGGCCCGCATTCACAACCGCCGTGCCCGCGCCCTGAGCGCTGAACACATTCACGCCGAAGATGCCGCCCAGGTCCGGAACGGCCTGGAGCTTGGCCGAGGTCTGCTCGACCGAGGTGTTGGCGTCGTCCAGGTTATAGTCTTCGCCGACCAGCTCCATGCCGGGGAACTCGGCAATGGCTTCCTTGAAGCCCTGGCCGCGCTGTTCGGTCGTGCTCACGCCCACATTCGTATTCTGGATATAGACCTTGCCCTCGCCGCCCAGCACGTCGCCCAGCGCACGCCCGGCGATGCGACCGCCTTCGACGTTGTCCGAGCCGATGTAGCTGATCGGGAAGGTGACGGGGCCGTTCACGTAGTCGCCGTCGCCCAGGAAGGTGTCGACGGTGATGATCTTGATGCCCGCCTCAAGCGCGCGCTCCAGCGGAGCCACCATCTGTTCCTTGTCGGTCGGGGCGATGATGAGGTAGTCCAGGTCGCCGCGTGCGATCATGGCGTCCAGCAGCGGGGTCTGCTCGGCAGGTCCCCACGTATCCGCCACGGAGAACACGATCTCGCCCAGGCCGAAGTCCTCGACGGCCCGGCGCACGCCGATTTCCATGACCTGATAGAACGGGTCGACCACGCCCGGCAGGAAGCCGATCTTCGGCTTTTCGGCCTGGGCGTTGGCCACGGCAGGAATGATGGTGACGGCAAAAGCAAGGCATAAGGCGAGGGTAAGAAGCTTCTTGAACATGGTTTCTCTTGCTCCGAGTCTGATGAGAAGGCAGCAACTTCGGACGCAAACGTGCATGTGGGCCAACGATGGGAGTGCGGCCCGCGCCCTCCTTTCTACGCTGCGGAATCAGCATTGATGCGCCGTTCGCGCGCCGGAGGTGACACGGTTAGGATAGCGCTCTCAGGCGATTTGTGCAACAGAATCGTGAGCGCTACCGCGAAATGCAGCGGGCGCGCGGGCTATTCGGGCTATAATAATTCATGCACCGGATGGCACGGGAGCGCCTCATGCACGTGCTGATACTCAGCCTTGACACCTCGCTGCTCACCCAGACGACCGGCAACGCCCGCCAGCGCCACGAGTCGTATGCGTCGCTGCTCGGCGGCCATCTCAGCGTGATCGTATGCAACCGGCGCGGTCCGGCCCCGCTCGAACCGCTGCGCGCTTACCGCTTTCAGGCGTTGCCCACCAACTCGCGCGGCTACCTGACCTACCTGCCCGACGCCGCACGGGCCGCGCTGGCCCTTCACGCCGACGAAAAGATTGACGTGATCGCCAGCCAGGACCCGTTTCTGACCGGCCTGATCGGCTTGCGGCTGCGCCGGGAGATGGCCGCGCCGCTCATCGTCCAGGTTCACTCGCCGACGCTGGATAGCCGTGAATTTGCGCGCGAACGCCCGCGCAACCGTATCCTGCAATGGCTGGCGCGGCGCGTGGTGCGGCAGGCCGACGCCGTGCGCGTGGTTAGCCAGGCAGAGCGCGCGGCGGCGATCCGGCGCGGTGCGCCGCCGGAGCGCGTATGCGTGATCCCCGTCGCGCCGGACGTGGAGCGTTTCGCCGCGCCCGCGCCGCCCGATGCATTGGCTGCATGGGCTGGGCGGCTGGGCGTTGCACCGGAGACGCCGCTCGTCTTGTGGGTCGGGCGTCCGGTGGGTTTCAAGAACGTGCCTATGTTGTTGCGCGCCTTCCGCCTCGTGCATGAGGCCGCGCCCGCCGCCCATCTGGTCATCGCGGGCGATCTGGCTCTGTCTCCCGATAATTTGCCCACGTTGGCCGCCGAATTGGGCATCCGCGACGCCGTTCACTTCCCCGGCCCGGTCGCCCATAACGAGTTGCCCGCCCTGTATCAGGCCAGCGCGGTGTACGCCCATTCCAGCCTGTACGAAGGGCTGGGGCTGGTCATGGTCGAGGCCGGCGCGGCAGGATTGCCCGTCGTGGCGACGGCCACCGACGGCGCGCTGGAAGTCGTGGTGAACGGCGAAACCGGTTACCTCACCCCGCCGCGCGACGTGGGGGCCTTTGCCGAGGCGATCATCGGCCTGCTGGACGACCGAGAGGCGGCGCGGCGCATGGGCGAGCGGGCGCGGGCGCATGTGCTGGCTCGTTTTGATAGCCTGCGCCTGATGCGCGAGTGGGTTGCCATGTGGGAGCGCGTCGCCCGTAAGGAGCCGCCATGCGCGTCCTGATGATCACGCAAAAACTGGACCCCGCCGATCCGGTCCTGGGCTTCACGGCGGGCTGGGTGAGGGCGCTGCTCAACCGCCTGCAACACCTGGATGTGTTGTGCCTGGAAAGGCCGCCCGAAGACCGGCTGGAGCGCTTCTTCGGGGAGTACCCGCCCAACCTGCGCACGCTCTCGATGGGCAAGGAGCGCGGCCTGGGCAAAATCGGCATGGCGCGTGGCTTTTACCGGGCGCTGATCGGCGTGGCGCAGCGCACCGACCTGATTTTCAGCCACATGGTCCCGCGCTACACGTGGATGGCCACGCCGGTCGCCTGGTCCTACCCGATCCCGCAACTGTTGTGGTACACGCACCGCCAGGACAGCCGCGAATTGCGCTGGGCGGTCCGGGCGGCGCGCGCCGTGGCCACCGCCGCGCCGGAGAGCTTCCCGTTTGCAAGCCAGAAGGTGCGGGTGCTCGGCCACGGCATCGACGCCGACTTTTTCGCGCCGGACGAGGATACGCCGCGCGACGATCCGCCGCTCGTGGTGCACGTGGCGCGGCTGATGCCGATCAAGCGCCAGCACGTGCTGCTTCAGGCCATTGCGAAACTCCCGGATGTGCCGCTCCAGGCCGCGTTTGTCGGCGCGGTCCCGCCCGGCGAGAGCGCGGAGTACCGCCTTCAGCTCGAACAGCTCGCCGCCGGCCTGGGCATTGCGGATCGAGTCACGTTCACCGGCGGGTTGCCGCCCGAAGGCGTGCGCGACATGGTCCGCCGCGCAACCGTCGCCGTGAATCTCAGCCCACCCGGTCTGTTTGACAAGGCGGCGCTGGAAAGCCTGATGGCCGGGACGCCGACCATCGTCGCGACAAGCGCCTTTGACGAGTTGCTGGGCGAGCGTCGCGCCGCACTGCGCATCGAGGCTCCCGACGACGCCGACGGGCTGGCAAACCGGCTGGCGGACCTGCTGGATACCAGCGCGGAACAGCGGGCGACGATGGGCGCGGACCTGCGTGAGCGGACACGCGCGGCGCACAGCCTGGACGGCCTGATGAACCGCCTCGTGGACCTGATGGCCGAACTGGCGAAGGTAGGGCGGGGATAGGAGAACCCTCACCCCGACCCCTCGCCCACAGAGCAAGGGGCGGGGGAGCAAGGTTGCGGACGAGGCAGGCCTCGTCCCTACACCCGATGCCGTAGGGACAACGCCTGCGTTGTCCGCCGTCTCCCCTTGCGCCCCCCGCCGCTGAGCGAGGGGCCGGGGGCGTGAGGGCAAAATGTAGCGATAGAGTACCTTCAGAAAGGATTTGGTCATGACGGCAAAGGCCCGTCCCGTGCGCGCACCGCGTGGCGCGCAGATCACGTGCAAGGGCTGGCTCCAGGAAGCCGCCTTGCGCATGTTGATGAACAACCTCGATCCGGAAGTGGCCGAAGACCCCGACAACCTGATCGTGTACGGCGGGCGCGGTCGGGCGGCCCGGACCTGGGACTGCTTCGACGCCCTGGTACGGACGCTGCGCGAGCTGGAAGATGACGAAACGCTGCTCGTGCAATCCGGCAAGCCGGTCGCCGTGTTCAGGAGCCACCCCGACGCGCCGCGTGTGCTGATCGCCAATTCGAATCTCGTCCCGCATTGGGCGACGCAGGAACACTTTGACGATCTGGAGCGGCGCGGCTTGATCATGTACGGTCAGATGACCGCCGGATCGTGGATTTACATCGGCACGCAGGGCATCATCCAGGGCACGTACGAAACACTCGGCTCGCTGGCGCACCAGATGGGCTGGCCAAGCCTGCGTGGGCGCTTCGTGCTCACGGCGGGCCTGGGTGGCATGGGCGGCGCACAACCGCTGGCCGTGACCATGAACGAGGGCGCAGCGCTCATCGTGGAGATCGACCGGGCGCGCGCCGAGCGGCGACTCGCCACGCGCTACCTGGACGAGTTGTACGATGACCTCGAGACGGCCATGACGCGCGTCGAGGCGGCGAAGGCAGCGGGTGAGGCCGTGTCCGTGGGCCTGATCGGCAACGCGGCGGACGTGTTCGCCCGGCTGGCGGCGCTCGGCGTGCGGCCCGACGTGGTCACCGACCAGACGCCTGCCCACGATCCGCTGGCCTATATGCCCGACGGCATGAGCCTCGAAGACGCCTGGGCCTTGCGTGAGCGCGACCGCGACGAGTTCGTGCGGCGCAGCATGGCGGCTATGGCGCGCCACTGCCAGGCCATGCTCGACTTCCAGAAGGCGGGCGCGGTCGTTTTCGACTACGGCAACAACCTGCGCCAGCGCGCCTTTGACGCCGGGGTGAAGAATGCCTTCGACTATCCCGGCTTCGTCCCGGCCTACATTCGCCCGCTATTTTGCGAGGGTAAGGGGCCGTTTCGCTGGGTCGCGTTGAGCGGCGATCCGGCGGACATCCTGCGCACCGACCAGGAAATCCTGCGCCTGTTCCCGGAAGATGCCCATCTGGCGCGCTGGATTCGCATGGCCGAAGAGCGCATCGCCTTCCAGGGCCTTCCCGCGCGCATCTGCTGGCTGGGTTATGGCGAGCGGGCGCGCGCCGGGCTGGCTTTCAACGAATTGGTGCGGACCGGACAGGTCAGCGCGCCCATCGTCATCGGACGTGACCACCTCGATTCCGGCTCGGTGGCGTCGCCCAACCGGGAGACGGAAGGAATGCGCGATGGCACGGACGCCGTGTCCGACTGGGCCATCCTGAACGCGCTGATCAACGCGGTCGGCGGCGCGACGTGGGTCAGTTTCCACCACGGCGGCGGGGTGGGCATCGGCTACAGCCAGCACGCCGGACAGGTCATCGTGGCCGACGGGACCGAGGCGGCGGCGCGGCGGCTGGAGCGCGTGCTGACCACCGATCCGGGCATGGGCGTGGTGCGCCACGCCGACGCGGGCTATCCCGAAGCGCTGGCCGCCGCGAAGCGGCACGGCATCAAACTGCCGATGATCGGGGGATAGACACGAAACGGGCGGCTCGCGAGCCGCCCCTACACCGACCGTCGGCAGGGGCGCGTCGCGAGCCGCCCGCCCAACTGCCACATCACGCCCGCCCAGCCGCTTGTCGGTCTGTCTTGGATGGGGGAAGCCGCCATGACGCGTGGCATGACATTCACCGAAACGCGCGAGCAAGCCCGGATCAAGGCGGAACTCGTCGCCAGTTACCTGTGGGCGTGGGGGAAAGCCCGTCTCGCCGTCGCCCGCAAGCCTGACGCCTGCGTCGGCTACTTTGACGTGTATGCCGGGCCGGGCCGCGCCGATGAAGCGTCACGGACCGCGCCGCTGACCGTGTTGGCGCGCGCCGCCGACGACGCCGAGATGCGCGACGCGCTCATCTGCGTCTGCAATGACGCCGACGAGGACGGCTCCGATGCGCTGCGAAAGGCGATTCGTGGGCTGAAGGGTGTGCGCAAGCTGCGCCACCCGCCCATCGTGGCGCGCCGCGACTCCGGACTCGAGCTGGTGGGTTTGTCCGGGCAATACCGCCATACGCCCGCGTTCTTCTTCATCGATCCGTTCGGCTACAAGGGCCTGTCGCTGCAACTGCCAAACCACGTGCTGCGCGACTGGGGCTGCGATTGCGCGGTGTACCTGAGCTACGGCCTGATCAACCTGGGCCTGGGCAATCCCGACGTTCGCGAGCACATCAACGCCCTCTTTGGACGCAAACGGGCAGATGCGCTGCGCGCCCGGCTGGAGTCGCTCGACCCGGACGCGCGCGAGGCGGCCATCGTGGAGCAGGTTGGGCAGGTTTTGCGTCAGATGGGCGGCAAATTCGTGCTGCCCTTCCGTTTCAAGAACGAAGACGGCACGCGCACCAACCACCACCTGATTTTCGCCACCGCCCACTTCCCGCGCTACGAGACGATGAAGAAGGTCATGGCCGAGTACAGCTCGTCGGCCACCCAGGGCGTGCCGAGTTTCGAGTACAGCCCGGATGTGGAACGCCAGCCGACCCTGTTTGAGGTG
Organism: Anaerolineae bacterium; assembly: GCA_020851855.1. Taxonomy (GTDB): domain Bacteria; phylum Chloroflexota; class Anaerolineae; order Aggregatilineales; family UBA2796; genus JADZBY01. The sequence goes on along the minus strand of JADZBY010000625.1, from coordinate 6,615 downwards.
GCGCGCCCGCTGGATGCGCTGCACGACGCGCTGCCGGCGCGCTTTGCCGGGCGGCGGCTGGCCCTGCACGACATCTACGAGCAGCACTGCGTCGGCACACCGTACCTGAAGCGCCACTACAAGGCAGCGCTGGCCTGCCTGGAAGCCGAGGGCAAGGTCAGCGCCGAGCCGCCCGCCGCCAAACGCCGTAAGGTGAAGGGCGAGATCGCCTTCGGCGATGATGTGGTGGTGAAGTTTCCGAGGAAGAAGTGAAAGGACACAACAACCGAAATGAAGAACCCGACGGGTATTCCTTCCTTTGGGGGCAACTGGACGCTTGAGAAGCTCGAACGAGTAGGAAAGTACCTATCTGCGTATGCGAAGATAATGGACAATCAACCCTTTGGTTTTGCATACATCGATGCCTTTGCTGGAACAGGTTACCAGGAGTTGAAAAGCGCCGAGCGCCCCGATGAACTGCTCCTGCCTGAGCTTGCTGAAGCGGAGACACAGGCATTCCTCGATGGTTCGGCGCGGCGAGCACTACAAGTCCGCCCTGAGTTCACAAGATACATTTTCGTGGAAAAGGATGAGCCGCGGTTTCGGCAACTGCAGAGGCTTCGTGAAGACTTCCCATCGCTCGCACCGAAGATTACGCTAGTAAACGCCGATGCCAATGCCTATCTGGTAGATCTTTGCCGTAACCACCGGTGGGATACGAGGCGCGCCGTATTGTTCCTTGATCCATTCGGAATGCAGGTCGAGTGGGACACGATTCGGGCGATTGCCGAGACTCAGGCTATTGATATGTGGTATCTGTTCCCTCTTGGCATTGCCGTGAACCGCCTTCTGAAGCGAGATGCGGCCATCAGTGAGCCAATGAGGCAACGACTCGATCAGATTTTCGGGGCGCGCGATTGGTTTGACGTGTTCTACCACACCGACGTCATTCCCGATCTGTTCGACGGGCAGCGAACCGTTACGAAAAAGGTAGCCAACCCCTTTGAATCGATTGAGCAGTACTTCGTGAGCCGCCTGAAGTCCGTTTTCGCAGACGCAGCGGACAAACCGCTACCCCTTTACAATTCGAGGGGCGTGCCTTTGTTTCTGCTATGCTTTGCCGTGGGCAACAAGAAGGGAGCAAAGACGGCAATGAAAATCGCGAATCACATTCTCCGGTAAGCCTACAGCCTTGATTGTGCAGGCTGGAGGATGTCGAGTCGCAACTTCTGCTCGCCGGTTGGCGCATCCTCTCTCCATCGCGAGTGCGGCCAGTCCAGGTTGCCCTTGAAGAACACGGGCGTGTTCTGGGCATCGAGCACCCTCAACACGTTCTCCACCCACTCGCGCTGGGGCTGGTACGTTGTGCTGCCATTCGTCGCCGCGCCGATAACCGCCCATTCGAGCGGGCTGCCGACCAGCAGCGGCGCAATATCAAAGCTGAGCGGCTCGATGCTCATCCAGCGCACTGGGACGCGGATCTGGCGGAGCACTTCAAGCTGTTTTTTGACCATACGCTCTTGCAGTTCGCGCGTCAACTGCTTTCCCATCATCATACTTGGCGGCGCGCTCACGCCGATCCAGACGTTTGAAGGAAATGAGAACTTCAGCAGTCGCGGGGCATTCTTGGTCAGCAATTGGAAGCTGTGCCACCGGGCTTCCCGGCATACGCCAAGCACCTGCTCGATCTGATCCGCCGGGACCCAATTGCCCATCAGATCGCTCATGCTGTCCAGGAAAATGCGGGCCGGCGTCCGGAGTTGCAGCGGCTCTTGCAGCACGTCGGGCCGCCAGTAGTGGTGCTCAAAGCCGTGGGGATAGGCGCTGGTTGCCACCCGCTCAGCGACCGTTTCAGCGTAACATTCGGCAATGGTCCCATCGGGCATTTGCCACCGGCAGCCGTGTTTGCAGCCGCCAATCGGATTCCACGTGTAATCGGTCCACTCGATTCCGCGTCGGCCACGGCTCTTTGACTGCTTGTTCATGGTGGATGCCCACTCAGCAATAACCGGATATTCTGGACCATGCCTGGATGTGCACAATGGAACTGGTGTTCGATTGTAGATCAACCGAAAACGCTTGGCAAATCAACTGGACAAATCGCCCGGCTTAACGGCTGAGTACACCGCATAGGAGGCCCGTTCACATGTCCCTTCCCACCGTGATCGTTGACCCGCACTTCCGCACGATGGACGAAATTTTCCACCCGGACGACCTGCGCCGGCTGCACGGCCTGGCGCGCGTCGCCTGGGGACAGGACACCCCCATGCCCGCCGAGGCGTTCGAGAAGGAAATCCCCGCCGCCGAGGCCGTCGTGTGCGCCGACTGGCGTTACGGCGATGAGGCGCTGCGGCGGGCGGAAAACCTGCGCGCCGTGCTGACCGTGTCGGGCGGATTCCCACGCCAGATCGACTACGATACGTGTTTCGCGCGCGGGATTCGCGTGCTGTCCGCCGCGCCCGCCTTCGCCCGCGCCGTCGCGGAGATGGCGCTGGCGCTGGCGCTCGCCGCCGCGCGTGACGTGGTCAGCGGCGACCGCGCCATGCGGGCCGGGAATGAGCAATGGCTACACGCCGGGAATCGCGACGCCTTCATGCTCTACGGCCAGCGCGTCGGCCTGATCGGCTACGGCAGCATCGGGCAGGCGCTGCACCCGCTGCTCGCGCCCTTCGGCGTGACCATCGACGTGTACGACCCGTGGCTGGGCAGCGGTTACCTGCGCAGCCGGGGCGTGAATCCCGTGTCGCTCGATGGCTTGCTGGAAAACTCGAAGGTGATCTTCGTGCTGGCAGCGCCCAGCCACGAGAATCAAGCCCTGCTTTCCGCCGACAAGCTGGCGCTCATCCAGCCCGGCGCGGCGCTGATCCTGGTCAGCCGCGCCCACGTGGTAGACTTCGACGCGCTGACCGAGATGGCCAGCGCCGGACGCTTCAAGCTGGGCATCGACGTGTTTCCCGTGGAGCCGATGCCGCTCGACCACCCGCTGCGGCGCGCCGAGAGCGCCATCCTCTCCGCGCACAAGGCCGGACCGACGCGCGACGGCTGCTGGGAGATCGGGCGCATGGTCGTGGATGATCTCGAAGTCATCCTGCAGGGGCTTCCGCCGATGCGCCTGCTCAACGCGCAGCCGGAATTAATCTACCGCTACGCCACGAACACCATCCGGCAGAAACGAAAGGGTTAGGCGCGCCATGAGCCGTGTTCCCACCATCCACCAATCGTTCTCGTGGGATGGCTTTGTCCGGACCGGCATCGCGCCGGAAGCGTTGGCGCGCGGCGCGGCGGAGATCGGCTACGCGGGCGTCGATCTGGCCCCGCCGGAGTTCTGGCCGCTCATCCGCGATCATGGCTTGCGCATCGTCGCCACGAACGGCCACCCACTCGCGCCGGAAGGCGTCAACAGCCGCGAGCACTTCCCGGCCATCGAGGCGAGAATCCGCGATACGCTCGATCAGGCGGTGAAGTGGCACATCCCTTACGTGCTGTGCTTCAGCGGCAACCGCTATGGCCTCGACCCGGACGAGGCAGCCCACATCGCCGCCGAGAATCTGGCCAGGCTGGCCCCGGCCTTCGAGAGTGCGGGTGTGACGCTCGTCCTGGAGCTATTGAACAGCAAGGCGGCGGGCCGCGACTACGAGGCCGACCACACGGCGTGGGGCGTACAGGTGTGCAAACGGCTCGGCTCGCCGCGCGTCCGGCTGCTGTACGATGTGTTTCACATGCAGATCATGGAAGGCGACCTGATCCGCACCATCCGCGAGGCGCACCCACACATCGCGCACTATCACACGGCGGGCAATCCGGGGCGAGGCGACCTGGACGGCGAGCAGGAGATTCATTACCCGGCGGTCTTCCGCGCCATCGCCGCGACGGGCCATACCGGGTACATCGGGCATGAGTTCTTCCCGAAACACGAGCCGCTCGTCTCGCTGCGCGCCGCGTTCGATCTGACTCAGGCGGCGCTTTCGTCAGGGGAGTGAGCGCTGACAGTGCGCATTTGGGCATCTGCACGTTGCCGGGTAAGAAGGCTCTCATCCAGGGCATCTCTGGGTTGCGTGCAGTACAGCCGCATGATATACTCACGAATATGAACGAAATTCTGGTCCTCGCCCGGCATGAACACACACAGCGCTATGCGTGCATGGCCTGCATGTGTACGTCGTCGTCGCCCACTCGGGGAGGTCAGAGCGGACGTTCCGTCCTGCACGCTTGACGCAGGCTACGCATGTGCTCAAACGCCGGCCCCGACAGGTCGGCGTTTTTTGTTTCTGAAGTCTGAAGTCTGAAGAAGGGAGCGAAGGTCGCGCCATGTCCACGCCGAAATCTACGTTGCGACTGGTCGATCACAGCGCGCTGCGCACCAACCAAGCCTTTATCGCCGGGCTGTCCGTGCTCGCCTTTGTCCTGGATTTCCCGTCGCTGGCCCTCTTCGTGGCCGCTGTGATGCTGCTGGGAACCTTTGCGCCGAGTCTGTCGCTGTTCAAGGGCTTCTACACGAACTTCCTGCGCCCGGCGCGGCTGGTCCAGCCCGACATGAAGGAAGACAACCCGGAGCCGCACCTGTTCGCGCAGGGATTCGGCGGCGTCGTGCTGGCGGTCGCCTTCGTACTGCTGGCAGCGGGCGCATCGGTCATCGGCTGGGCGCTGGTCTGGCTCGTCGTCGCGCTGGCGTTGCTCAACTTGCTGGCCGGCGTGTGCGTCGGCTGCATGATGTACTACCAGTTTCACCGGCTGGGTGTGCCGGGCTTCACGCGCGCGCCGATCAAGATCAAGAGCGGGGAGCGCGGATCATGACGGAACGCCTGGTGATCGCCGCCGTGATTATCGTCGCCGGCGCGCTGGCCTGGGTGGCGCTGAACCGGCTCGCCCTGCGCCGCCTGCACGACCGCGCCCCGCGCGACCCGCTGCTGCGCACGGTCAGGCCCGGCGCGCCGACTATCATCTATTTCACCACGCCGAGCTGTGCGCCGTGCCGCACACAGCAGATGCCCGCCCTGAAGCAGCTTCAGGCCGAGTTCCGCGCGCCGCTTCAGGTCATTCAGGTCGACGCCACCGAGGACACGGACGCCGCCGACCGCTGGGGCGTGTTTTCGGCCCCGACCACGTTCATCCTGGACCGGGACGGGCGTCCCCGGCATGTGAATCGTGGCGTGGCCAGCGCGGATGTGCTGCGCCGCCAGCTTGAAGCCGTGAGTTGAGCCAGGCACTGACCAACGGATGAGGTTGACCATGCGAATTTACGAAAACGTGACGAAGCTGATCGGCAATACGCCGCTCGTGCGCCTGAACCGTATCGCCGCCGGGCTGCCCGGCCAGATCGTCGCCAAGCTGGAATATTACAACCCGGCGCACAGCGTCAAAGACCGCATCGGCGTGGCCATGATCGAGGCCGCTGAGCGCGATGGGCTGATCGGGCCGAACACGCACATTGTCGAGCCGACGAGCGGCAATACAGGCATCGCGCTGGCCATGGTGTGCGCCCAGCGCGGCTATAAACTGACGCTGATCATGCCCGATACGATGAGCAAGGAACGGCGCAAGCTGCTGCGGGCGTACGGCGCGAATCTGATCCTGACGCCCGGCCCGGAAGGTATGCCCGGCGCGATTGGGCGGGCGAATGCGATGGCCGCCGCCGACCCGAACGTGTGGATTCCGCAGCAGTTCGACAATCCGGCCAACCCGGACGTTCACCGCCGCACCACTGCCGAGGAAATCTGGAACGATACGGATGGCGCGGTCGATGTCGTGGTGTCCGGGATTGGCACGGGCGGCACGATCACGGGCGTGGGCGAGGTGCTGCGCGAGCGTAAGCCGTCCGTGCGTCTGGTCGCCGTGGAGCCGGAAGGCTCGCCGGTGCTGTCGGGCGGGTCGCGTGGTCCGCATCCCATTCAGGGCATCGGCGCGGGCTTTGTGCCGAGCGTGCTGAACACGAGAATTTACGATGAGATCATCCGGGTGAGCGGCGAGAACGCCTTTGACGTCGCCCGGCGTATGGCCACCGAAGAAGGGCTGCTCGTTGGCATCTCGTCCGGCGCGGCGACATGGGCCGCGTTGCAGGTTGCAGCGCGTCCGGAGAGCGCCGGCAAGCTGATCGTGGTCATCATCCCGTCTTTTGGAGAGCGTTACCTGTCCACGGCGCTGTATGCGCACCTGGACGAGGAGCAAGAAGCCATACGCTAGGCGCGGCGCGTGCGCGAGGGTGCACCGCCAGTCGCCCGCACGGCCTGGGAGTTTGAGCGAGATGTTAACGGCGATACGTGAGGACATTCAGAGTGTATTGGAGCGCGACCCGGCGGCGTACAGCCGCTGGCAGGTCGCCCTGTTGTATCCCGGCTTGCACGCCGTCTGGGCGCACCGGCTGGCGCACCGCCTGTGGCGGGCCAGGCTGAAGTTTCTGGCGCACTTCATCTCGCGCGTCGCGCGCTGGATGACGGGCGTCGAAATCCATCCCGGCGCGAAGATCGGCCCGCGCCTGTTCATCGATCATGGCATGGGCGTGGTCATCGGGGAGACGGCGGAAATCGGGTCGGACGTGACGATCTATCACGGGGTGACGCTGGGCGGCGTGAGTCTCGCGCCGGGCAAGCGCCACCCGACCCTTGAAGATGGCGTGGTGATCGGGGCCGGGGCAAAGGT
>JADZBY010000624.1 GCA_020851855.1 Anaerolineae bacterium | reverse complement strand
ATGCCGCCGCTGCCGCCGTCGGTGCGGGCCATTCTTGAGGCAGGCGGATTGATCGAGATGCTGGCGCGGCGTTTTGAAGGGCAAAAGGAAGGTTGACGTGGCGCGAATCGTGCTCATCCCCGGCGACGGCATCGGCGCGGAAGTCATCCCGGCGGCGCGGCGCGTCCTGGAAGCGCTGACTCTGCCGCTGGAGTTCGTTGAGGCCGAGGCCGGCTGGGGCTGTTTCACCCGGCGCGGCGATGCGCTGCCCGGCGATACGCTAGAAACCTGCCGGGGCGCCGACGCGATCCTGTTCGGCGCGACGCAATCGCCCATGACGAAGGTCGAAGGCTATCGCAGCCCGATCCTCGGCCTGCGCCGGACGTTCGACCTGTTCGCCAACCTGCGCCCGGCCTTCGACACGGCGCGCGGGATCGACCTGCTCGTCGTGCGGGAGAACACGGAAGGGCTGTACAGCGGGCGCGAGCGACTGGAAGACGACGGCGCGACGGCCATCGCAGAGCGCGTCATCACACGCCGGGCGTCGCAGCGTATCGTGCGGGCCGCCTGTGAGCGGGCGATGGCGCGGCGCAAGCGCCTGACCATCGTGCACAAAGCGAACGTGCTCAAAGAGACGTGCGGGCTGTTCCGGGCGGCGGCGCTGGACGTGGCGCGGGACTTTCCGGCGCTTCACGTCGAAGAGATGCTGGTCGATACCGCCGCCATGCGCCTGGTGCAGGAACCGGGCCGTTTTGATGTGCTGGTCACCACGAATCTGTTTGGCGACATCCTGAGCGACCTAGCCGCCGGGCTGACGGGCGGGCTGGGCCTTGCGCCGTCGGCCAACCTGGGCGCGGGGCGGCCCGCCGTGTTCGAGCCGGTGCACGGCAGCGCGCCGGACATCGCCGGGCAGGGCGTGGCCGACCCGCGCGCCGCCATCCTGAGCGCAGCGCTGCTGCTCGACTGGCTGGACCGCAGTGCGGAAGCCGCACACGTGCGCCGGATCACGCTGGACACGCCGCACACGGGCAGCACGCAGGGCACGACGGACCAGATCATCACGCGGCTGGCAACCCTCACCCTGAATCCCTCTCCCTCTGGGCGAGGAACTTGAAGACGGTGAGGCGCTGTTATCGAGTCTTGCTCCCCTCTCGCCATGAGGGAGAGAGGGGTTGGGGGAGTGAGGGTCTTCATGTCTGATCTTCTCGAATCGCTGGTCCGCATCTACAGCCCGTCGCGGCACGAGGCGCGCGCCGTCGAGCATCTGACCGGCTGGATGGCGGCGCACGGCTTCCGGGCCTGGATCGACGAGGTCGGCAACGCCTGCGGCGAGCGCGGCGATCCGGCAGCCCGCCATCTGCTCGTGCTGCTCGGCCACATCGACACCTACCCCGGCGATCTGCCCGTGCGCGTCGAGGACGGCAAGCTGTATGGCCGGGGCAGCGTCGACGCGAAAGGCTCGCTGTGCGCCTTTGCCGAAGCGGCGGCCCAGGCGAGCATCCCGCCCGGCTGGCGTGTGGTGGTGGCCGGGGCGCTCGAAGAAGAGGCCACCACGTCCATCGGCGCGGTGTACCTGCGCGAGCGCTACACGCCCGACCTGTGCATCATCGGGGAGCCGAGCGGCGCGGAGCGCATCACGCTGGGCTACAAGGGCCGGATGCTGGTCGATTTTCAGCTTTCGCGGCCTATCGCCCACACCGCCCGCCCGGAGCCGAGCGTCGGCGCGGCGGCGGCGGCCTTCTGGGGCGAAGCGTCGGCGTGGGCGGCGCGCGAAAACGCGGGCAAGACGCGCGCCTTTGACACAATCATGGCCCGCCTGAACGCCATCAACACGGAGAACGACGGGCTGCGCGAATCGGCCCGCGCCCTGATCGCCTTCCGCTTGCCGCCGGGCCGCACGCCGACGCAGGTCTTCGACGCGGTGCGCGAATTTGCCCCGCCAGACGCCGTGTTGCGTCCATATGGGCAGGAAATCGCCTATCAGAGCGGCAAGAACAACGCCCTGGTGCGTGGCATGCTGGCCGCCATCCGGCTGAACGGCGGCGATCCGGGCTTTGTGCTCAAGACCGGCACGAGCGATATGAACATCGTCGGCGCGGTGTGGAAGTGCCCGATCGTGGCCTATGGACCGGGCGACAGCAACCTGGACCATACGCCCGACGAGCACCTGCCGCTGGCCGAGTACGCACGCGCCGTGGCCACGCTGCGCACATTCATCGAGCGCCTGCCGGTTGAGGTGGTCTAGAAGCTATTATGAACTCTGAGCCTCACCCCCTGACCCCCTCTCCACGCGGAGTACCGCGTAGAGAGGGGGAAGAGCGCGGCGGTAGCGCTGGCGATCTCCCCTCTCTATGACTGCTGGGGTCCCCTCTGGGGTGGCAGTCATGGAGAGGGGTCGGGGGTGAGGCCAGCGCGTTGCCATCGTCTCGCTGGGCAATGTCCGCCGCTCAAAGTGCGTAACACCCTCTAGCCCTGGTCGGCGGCGATTCGCTCCGCCTCGGCCAGCTCGTCGGGCGTGTTCACGTTGAAGAAGGACAGCCGCAGCGGGTCAAATTCGGCCAACTCGACGTCATCCACGTAGCGCGTGCGCACCCGGTCCAGGAGCGCCATGACGCTGAGTT
>JADZBY010000623.1 GCA_020851855.1 Anaerolineae bacterium | reverse complement strand
GCGCTTCTTCTGCAAGCGGGTTGGCGCGTGCTGGCGGTGGACCAGCAGCCGGAAGCGATTGCCCTGGTCCGAGAGCGCGTGCCGCCAGAACACGCCGCCCACCTTCAAACGCTCGTCGCGCCCTTCCAGGATGTAGAGTTTCCGCCGAGTTTCCTCGTGTTCGCCGGGTACAGCCTGCCCTTCTGCCCGCCGAAGCGCTTCCCGGATGCATGGGGGCGGGTGACGCGGGCCATCCTGCCGGGCGGTTACTTCGGCGGGCATCTCTTTGGCGACCGCGACGGCTGGGTGGGCGCTCCGGACATGACCTTCTTTCCCCGCGCCGGTGCGGAAGCGCTCTTCTCTCAATTCGAGCTAAAAACGTTCCGCGAGGTGGACGACGTCCGTCCGTCCGCATTGGAAGGGCCAAAACGCTGGCATGTCTACGAGATCATCGCGCGCAAATCCGGCGTGATGGCGGAACCGTAAGCGTATTTGTCCGTAATGAGTGATGTACCGGTAGTAACGAAGGGTGGTTTTGATGCGTGTTCGTCGTCTACGTGTGCCTCTATTATCGCTTGTGTGCCTGATTACCCTCGCCTTTGCCTTTGCCGGCGCGCCGCTCACGCCGGCGCTTGCCCAGGATGGAGACGGCCCGGCGCTCGTCCCATTCGAGGATGAAGCGTATGGCATTCAGGGCGTGATCCCCGAAGGCTGGGCGCAGCGCGGCCCCGGCGTGTATGCGCGGGGCAGCGGCGCGGGCGACTTCGCCGTGCTCGCGCTGCAGGCCGTGCCGCTCGCCCCGGACGTGCTCTGGCCGTCCCTGCGCCAACAATTGTTGCTCAATGATACGCCGGAGAGCACGGGCGAGTACGAGACGCCTGCCTTGACCTGGACGCTGTACCAGGTGGACGTTGCCGCGCCCGGCGCAACCCTGCGCGTGGACCTCGGATTGGCTCAGAAGGACGGCAAAACCTATGTGGCGCTTCTGCAGACCAACCCGGAAGACTATGAGACGCTGCACGAGGGCGTATTCCTGCCCGTGCTCGATGCGCTTGCCCCACTGACCGCCTCGACCGAGGACCTGCCGTACACCGTCGAGGACGTCAGCATCGAAAACGGCGACGTGACGCTGGCCGGCTCGCTCAGCCTTCCGGACACGGAAGGGCGGCATCCGGCGGTGGTGCTCATGAGCGGCAGCGGCGCGCAGGACCGCGACGAGATGGTCATTCCCGGCTTCCCGATCTTCCGCCTGATCGCGGATCACCTGACGCGGCAGGGCATCGCCGTGTTGCGTTACGATGACCGTGGCACGGGCAAATCGACGGGCGAGTATGCCTCGGCCACCGTCCAGGAACTCGCCTCGGATGGGCAGGCCGCCGTCGATTACCTGAAGACGCGCGCCGACATCAACCCGGACCAGATCGGCGTCATGGGGCACAGTGAGGGCGGCTTGTACGCGGCGCTGATGGGCGCGAACCCGGAGAGCGGCGTGGCGTTCATCGTATCGATGGCCGGACCGGCAGTGAACGGCAAAGATGTGTTGCTCGTGCAGAACGAGATGGTCCTGAAGGCGTCCGGCGCGTCGGACGAGCTGATCCAGAACCAGCTCGATTTCCTGAACCGCGTGTACCCGCTCGTGGAAGCGCGCGACTGGCAAGCCGTCGAACAGGCTGTGCGCGAGTCGGCCTTGTCGCAATGGGAGCTTCTGACCGACGCGGAGCGCGCCCAGAGCGGCGCGGATAGCGCCGAGGCGCTGGCCGATCAGGCGGCGGCGCAGTTCCGCGACATCTACTCCACGGATTGGTTCGCGTCGTTCCTGGAATACGACCCGGCGGTGGACTGGGCCAGGACGACCGTGCCGGTGCTGGGCGTGTTCGGCGGCAAGGATGTGCAGGTCGATCCGGAACAGAACGCCCCGGCGCTCCGGGCGGCGCTTGAGGCGGCGGGCAACGCCGACGTCGAGATTGTCGTGATCGAAGACGCGAACCACCTGTTCCAGAAGGCGGACACGGGCGGCGTTGACGAGTACATGGCGCTGCCTGCCGAGTTCACGCCGGAGTTTCTGCCCACCGTTTCCGATTGGATTCTTGAGCACGTGACCGTCGTAGAGTAGAGGGTATCTGAAAATTAGGCGACCTTGTGGTTGAGAAGGCGACGAATGGAAGCCAGGTAGACCATAGCCTGACTGCTCAAGGGACACCGTTCGTAGTCTTTGCTCAAGCGGCGATAGCGGCCGAGCCAGGCAAAGGTGCGTTCGACGACCCAGCGACGGGGGAGGAGCTGGAAGCCAGGCCGGGGGTCGGTACGTTCGACGATGGTCAGGGAGATGGCGTACTGAGCGAGAAGATGGGTGGCGAGTGGACCGCGATAGCCGGCATCGGCCCAGACGCGGCGGAGGGTGCGCAGCCAGTAGGGCAGCAGGGCAGCGAAGACGAGTGGCGCGCCGAGACAATCGGCGATGCCAGCGGGATGGACGACCACGGCCAGGACATTGCCCAGGGTATCGGTCAGCAGGTGGCGCTTGCGCCCGTTGACCTTCTTGCCGCCGTCGTAGCTGTGCGGACCACCGCACTCGGTCGTTTTCACGCTTTGGCTGTCGATGATGCCTGCGCTGGGATGGGGCAGACGCCCGCGTCGCCGCCGGTCGAGACACACCAGGGCACGATTGACGCGCTCCCATGTCCCATCCAGGCACCACGTGCGGTAGTGGTAGTACACGCTCTTGCACGGCGGATAGCTCTTCGGCAGGTTCAGCCACTGACAGCCTGTCCGCACCACGTAGAAGATGGCGTTCACCACGTCCCGCAGCGTGTGCCGCATCGGTCGCCCCACCCGCCCTTCTCGCTTGGGCAACAGTCCTTCCAGGCGTTCCCACTGCGCGTCACTGACATCACTGGCGTACTGCCTCTTTGTATGGCACACTGTCCTTCATTCCCAT
>JADZBY010000622.1 GCA_020851855.1 Anaerolineae bacterium | reverse complement strand
TGCAGCACAAACCAGGTGTGGCTGCTGCGCTCCCCGATCCGGCAGTAGGTGATCACGTCGTCGGCGGGCGTGATGTTATGCTGGCCCTGGTAGATAGCGCGCAACTGGTCCGCCGTCTTGAACGTGCCATCCTCGTTGGTGGCCGTCGCCCAGGGCACATTGCGCGCGTTGGGGATATGCCCGCCACGCAGCGCGCCTTCCTGCGGGTAAGCTTCCATGTGCAGAAGCTCGCCGCTGTATTCCTTCGGGCTGCGCACGTCCACCAACGGCTTGCCGAGGCGCGAATGGTTGAGCACCTGGTCGCGGAAAGCGCGGAATCGCCAGTCGTTGCGGTCCAGGGCGCGGTAGTTCGTGCGCGGGTAGGACGGGCGCTCTTTGCTCAGCGGGCGGCCTTCTTCCAGCCACTTCTTGCGCCCACCATCCATGACGCGGGCGTTCGTGTGGCCGAAGAGCTGGAACACCCAGAAGGCATAGCACGCCCACCAGTTGCTCTTGTCGCCATAAAAGACGACGATGGTGTCGTTGCCGATGCCGCTTTTGGACATCAGGTCGTTGAACGCCTTGTTGTCCAGGTAATCGCGGCGAAGCTGGTCATTCAGGTCGTTCATCCAGTCGATCTGGATAGCGCCGGGAATATGCCCCTGGTCATAGAGCAGGATGTCTTCGTTGGACTCCACAAGCCGGACGTTGGGATCGTTCAGGTGATCGGCGACCCACTGCGTCGAAACGAGCACTTCGGGCCGGATGTAACCTTTGGCGACGATGGCCGGATCGTTGGCCATCGTGGCCCCAGGCTGCGTGTTGCTCATGGTTTACTCCCCTCGGTACACGCAAATGAAACGATGGATCAGATAGAAAAAGAGCGCGACGTGCGCCGCGCTCCCGAATCGGACGAAACCTCTCGACAGTCAGGCAGCGCGGCAGCGTGGCGAAAGCCGGTCCGCCGGACACATGCAGCGCGCATAGGGCGTGTAATCACGCATCGGGTTTGCCCTCGTCTGCCCCGGCGGGCTGGTCCAGGCTCTCAGCGAGCATCGTCTCGCCCAGCGCAATAAAGTCCTTCGCGTAGCCGGTGTAGCGCGCGGCATCTTCGGCAGTATACCCCTCGGCGGTGCGATAGTCTCCTTCATTGCGGGCATCCTGAGCATCTGCAAAGTGGTCCATCATCTGTGCATTAACTCGCCCTGTCTTGACGAAATGGCGGCTGAAGGCTGCCATAACCGCACTGTGTTTCTTAAAGGCCATGTTTTCGTGCAAAAGCAGGGCTGAGGCAACATAGAACATCACATAATAGGCCCGCGCGATGGAGATTTCGAAAAATCCGCTTTGCGCCAGGCTTTCCGCAGCTTCAAGGTTACGCCGCGCTTTAGCCAAGTATCCCTGCGGGGTGAGCTTCATACTGCAACACCCTCGCGACGCACGTTGAGCATGAATGGACTTCTCTCGGCGCGAAAATCCGACAACGACATGAACTGGCGCGAGACGAGCGCCTCGTATTCAAGAAGAAGTGAAACCACCAACCTGCTAGTCCGATCTAGCTCGGTCAGTGTATGGACCTCTCCCTTGAGCACGATCAGCACGTCGATGTCGGATTCGGGGTCGGCGTCGCCGCGCGCCTGGGAGCCATACAGGATGACGTGGGCCAGCCGGTCGCCATAGATGCCGACCAGCCCGCGCTTGAGTTCTTCAAGAATCTCGGCCAGATGCGGTTGTCGCATGATCCCGGCACTGCAAACCTCACACGGCTCGCCGCCTATTATGCCACAAATCGCGCGCCCTCTCTACCGTGCGCGGGCGGAGAGAGGGCAGGCAGCAAAACAGCTACGCCATCGCGCCGACGCCGCGCGCGAGTTTTTCCTCGATGTGCGCCATCAGGCGGTCGCGCACTTCTTCGAAGGGGATGCGCTGCATGATCGGGTCGAAGAAGCCCACCACGAGCAGCCGCTCGGCGTCCTCGCGCGGGATGCCACGGCTCATGATGTAAAACACGAACTGCTCTTCCAGCTTGCCGACCGTCGCAGCGTGCGTGCAGCGCACATCGTCGGCCATGATCTCCAGGCCGGGGATGCTGTCGGCGCGCGCGTCCTTGCTCAGCACCAGGTTGCGGTTGGCCTGGTAGCCGTCCGTCTTCTGCGCGCCGGGCATGACCTTGATCATGCCCTGCCAGACCGTGCGCGATTCTTCCTTCAGCGCGCCCTTGAACAGCAGGTCGCTGGTGGTGTGCGGCGCGTTGTGGTTCTGCTGCGTATCGTGGTCGTAAAGCTGGTTGGTGTCCGCGAAGTACAGGCCGGACATGCGCGTCCACGAGCCTTCGCCGTCCAGGTCGATCTCGCTGAACAGCTTGGCAAAGTGGCCGCCCATCGTGCCCAGAATCCAGTCAAGCTGGCCGTCGCGCTCCACGCGCGCCCGCTCGTGGCGGAAATCGTACACGTTGCGGCCCCAGTCCTGGAGCGCCACGTACTTGACGTTCGCCGCCGGGCCGATGAGCAGCTCGGTTTCGCCCACGTAGGCCATGTGCTCGCTCACATCGGGCGACGAAAGGTACTCGTGCAGGTACGTCACCTGCGCCCCTTCTTCCGCCACGACGAGCACGTGCCCCAGGCTCATGCCCGGCTGCGTATTGTAAAAAACGCTGTGCAGCGGCAACGTCACAGACACGCCGCGCGGCACGTACAGGAACACGCCGTGCGTCCAGAGCGCTGCGTGCAGCGCCGCGAATTTGCCATCGGTGGGCGGCACGGCTTTGGTCATCAGGTTGGGCCGGATCAGCGCCTCGTGCTCGCGCACGGCGGTGTCGAGATCGGTGAAAATCACGCCCTGACGGCGAATCTCGTCCGACAGTGTGCTTTCCACGATGCGGCCATCGACGGCGCAGATCAGTCCGCCTTGCGCGTCGCCGATGAGCGGGGCGCGGTTCTCGGCGGGGATGCTCTCCAGGCCGGCGCTGCTGCCGTTGACAATCGGGCTGGCCGAATCCCAGCGGATGCTGGTGTAATCGGTGCGCCGCCAGTCTTCATCCTGGAGCGAGGGCATGGGCATGGCCGAGTACAGCTCCCACGCCGTTAGCCGCGCCT
>JADZBY010000621.1 GCA_020851855.1 Anaerolineae bacterium | reverse complement strand
TCGTGAGCCGCCCGGCACGGACCGCCCCGCATCCGCCAGGGAGCGAAGGATCAGGGCGCAACAAGGGCGGGCGCGTCGCGACGCACCCCTACACGGTGCGGCGATGTAGGGGCGGCGATGTAGGGGCGGCTCGTGAGCCGCCCGGCGCTGATGGACTTTCAGCTATTCCATGCGGATTATCCGGCGCGCCCGGCGCTGAAGCGACCGGGCTGAGTCTACAAAGCCCTTCGGGCTGGGATACGCCTTCAGCCCGAAGGGCTTCGTAGGTTCAGCCTGGACCTTCAGGTCCAGGCCATGTGATCCGTCCCTATTGGTAAAAACTCATCAGCGTGGGGCGCGCGCACTCGATCTTGATGCGATAGTCCATTGTTATTTCCCCCAACCATTGCCACGCCGGGCCGGGCGCGCTATAATGAAGAACGAATGTTCTGGGATACGCCTGTCTTACCGGCACGTCCGCACTGGCGACGGTTGACACCATGCAACCACGTGTTCTATGATTGCGGCGTCCTCCTCCGGTGAAAGCACTCGGAAGCGGTGGTTCGGGCCGGGACTCTCCACCCGGTGTGCGTGAATGAGGCAAACGACATGAGCATCGGCCTGATACGGCCTGTGAATATTGACGAACAAATGCGCGAGGCGTACCTGGATTACGCCATGAGCGTGATCGTGGCGCGCGCCCTGCCGGATGCCCGCGATGGGCTGAAGCCGGTGCAGCGCCGCATCCTGTACGCCATGTACGACATGGGGCTGCGGCCCGATTCGGCGTACAAAAAGAGCGCGCGCATCGTGGGCGAAGTGCTGGGCAAGTACCACCCGCACGGCGATCAGGCCGTCTACGAGGCGATGGCCCGCATGGCGCAGGGCTTTTCTGTGCGCTATGAGACGGTTGACGGGCAGGGCAACTTTGGCAGCATCGACGGCGACGCGCCCGCCGCCATGCGCTACACCGAGGCCCGCCTGACGCCCATCGGCATCGAAACGCTGGCCGACATCGACCGCGAAACCGTCGATTATGCGGACAATTTCGACGGCAGCCTCAGAGAACCCGCCGTTTTGCCCAGCGCCATCCCGAATCTGCTGATTAACGGCGCGTCGGGCATCGCCGTGGGCATGTCCACCAGCATCCCGCCGCACAACCTGGGCGAAGTGGTCGACGCCCTGGTATACATGCTGCGCCGCTGGGACAACCTCGATGAGGTGGACGTGCACAACCTCATGGAGTTCATCAAGGGGCCGGATTTCCCGACCGGCGGCCTCGTCTTCCGGGGCGGCGACGCCAACCCAAAGGGGCAGATTCAAGAGTACGAAGACACGCTGACCGCCGCTTATGCTTCCGGGCGCGGCAAGCTCACCGTGCGCGCCAAGGTGCACATCGAGAGCATGGGGCGCGGCAAGAACCAGATCATCATCAGCGAGATCCCGTTCCAGATCAACAAAAACAGCCTGGTGGAGCGCATCGCGGACCTCGTGCGCGACGGCAAGATCGACGGCATCAGCGATCTGCGCGACGAAAGCGACCGGCAGGGCTTGCGCATCGTGGTCGAGTGCAAGACGAACTCCGACCCGGCGGACGTGCTCAACCTGCTCTTCAAGCTCACGCCGCTGCAAACCACGTTCAGCGTGATCATGCTGGCGCTGGTGGACAACGAGCCGCGCACACTGACCTTGAAACAGGCGTTGCGCGTTTACCTGGAGCACCGCATGGAAGTGGTGCGCCGCCGCTCCGAGCACGACCTGGGTCGGGCGCGCGCGCGAGCGCACATCCTGGAAGGACTGCTCATCGCGCTGGCGCACCTGAACCGTGTCATCAAGATCATCCGCGAGAGTCCCTCGGCGGACGAGGCGCGCACGGCGCTCATGGCCTCGCTCAAGCTCAGCGCCGAGCAGGCGACCGCCATCCTGGACATGCAGCTGCGCCGCCTGGCCGCGCTGGAACAGACCAAGATTCAGGAAGAGTACGTCGAAAAGAAGCAGACGATTGCTTACCTGGAGAACTTGCTGGCCAACCCAGAAGCCATGCGCGCCGTGATCGCCGAAGAACTCATCGCGATCAAGAAGCGCTACAGCGATCCGCGACGCACGGCCATCATCGCCGGGGCGGCAGGCCCGGTGTCGGCGGAAGACCTGCTCGCCCACAACGAGAGCACCTGGGTTACGCTCACCGTGGGCCGCAAACTGAGCCGCACCTACCAGGACGCGCCGCCCAGGATCACCAGCGAGACGCAGGACCCGCCGCGCTTCCTCTTGCGCAGCAACACGGCGGACATTCTGTACCTGATCGCCGCCGATGGGCGCGCCGTCAGCCTGCCGGTGCAGGGCCTGCCGCTCGCCGATGACCCGTTCCTGGGCATCGAGACGGCCTCGCTGACCGATTTCCGCAACGGCGAGCAGATCACGGGCGCGATCAGCATTGCGCCGCACATGGACGACGGTTACCTGTTCTTCGCCACGGCAAACGGCGAGGTGAAACGCATCCGCGTGTCCGATTTGCCCGGTCTGGTGGCAAAGGCGTTCACCATCATGAACGTCGGCGAGGACCGCATCGTCGCCGCCCACTATGTCGAGGACGACGACGAGGCGCTGCTCACCAGCGCCGAGGGGCAGGTGATCCGTTTCCGGGTGGCCGAGGTGCGCCCCACCGGGCTGCCTGCGGGTGGAATGCGCGGCATGAACATGAAACTGAGCGGCGACCACATCGTGAGCGCCAGCCTTGCCCGCGACGGCAATGCCGTGTACATCATGACCGAAGCCGGGCTGGCGAAAAGCTCGCCG
>JADZBY010000620.1 GCA_020851855.1 Anaerolineae bacterium | reverse complement strand
GCGCTGGTCGGAACCGCCGCCGGGTCGATGGACATGCGCGACATCCTGGCCAGCACGTCGCTGCGCGAGCATCCCTGGTACGCGGCGTTCACGATCTTGATTGCGCTGGGCTGTTTCGCCAAGAGCGCACAGGCCCCGCTGCACTTCTGGCTGCCCGGCGCGATGGCCGCCCCGACTCCCGCCAGCGCCTACCTGCACTCCGCGACGATGGTCAAGGCGGGCGTGTACCTGCTGCTGCGCTTTGGTCCGGTCCTGGGTGATACGCCCCTCTGGCACAACCTGCTGCTCGGCGTGGGCGGCTTCACCATGCTGCTCGGCGCGCTGGCGGCGCTGCGGCAGCATGATCTGAAAGCCATCCTGGCCTATGCTACAGTCAGCCAGCTCGGCGCGTTCGTGGCGCTGGCCGGGTTGCCGCACGGCGAGGGGGTCAAACCTGCGCTGATCGGCATTCTGGCGCACAGCCTGTACAAGGCGGCGCTCTTCCTCGTGGCGGGCGCGGTCGATCACGCCGCCGGGACGCGCGATGTGCGTCTGCTGGGTGGGTTGGCGCGCCGGATGCCCGGTTGGGCTGCCATCGCGGCGCTGGCGGGATTGTCCATGGCCGGTGCGCCGCCGCTGCTCGGCTTCCTGGCGAAAGAATCGCTGCTTGAGTCGCTGGCAGATAACCCGCTGGCGCTGATGCTCGTCGCGGTGAGCGCCGCCTGCACGGTGGCGCTGGCGCTCGTGCTCGTCGCGGACGTGTTCGGCGGTCGCAGCCGGCAGTCCGGCCAAACCCACCACCTGCATCGCACCGAACCGGGTCTGCTGATCGGACCGGCGGCGCTGGTGGGGCTGGCGCTCGCCGCCGGGCTGCTGCCCAACGTACTGGTCAGCCCACTGCTGGCCCCGTCGCTCGGCGCGGACCTTCACCTGAGCCTGTTTCATGGCTGGAATCTGCCGCTGGCGCTCAGCCTCGCCGCGCTGGCGGGCGGCGCGCTGGTCTTCCGGACGCGGGCGGCGTGGCGGGAGTGGCGTGGACCGGCGCTGAACGCGCCCAACGCGGCGCAGGTGTACCGTGCGCTGCTCGTCCGCCTCGACCGGCTGGGCGATTTGATGCTGCGTTCTCAGGGCGGCAAGCTGCGGCTGTATCTGCTGGTCATCCTCGGCGCGGTGACCGTGTTGCAGGCCACCGCCGTCTCCGGCCACCTGCACATCGGGGAGCTTCACTGGGAGTTCAACGGCGGGATCGACATCCTGCGAGGCCTGCTGCTCGTTCTGGCCGTGGGCGCAATGGCAGCGAGCGTCGCCTTCCGAAAGCACCTGATGGCCGCGTTGTGCCTGGGCCTGAGCGGCTATGCGGTGGGCGGCATCTTCCTGGTCGAGCCGGCCCCGGATGTGGCGCTGGTGCAGTTCATGGTCGAGACGCTCGGCGCTGTATTGTTGATCGTGATGCTCACGCGCATTGACCGGGATCGCCGCGAAGAAGCGATGGCCGCGCTGTGGCGTCACCCGCGCGCCGCCCTGGTCCGCGATGCGCTGCTGGCGACGGTGATCGGCGCGGGTATGGGCCTGTTTGCGCTCGTCGCGCTCAACAGCCGCCCCAAGCCAGAGACCATCGCCACGTGGCACATCGACAACGCGCTGGCCATGATCGGCGTGCATGACGTGGTCGGCGCGATTGTGACCGACTTTCGCGGCCTGGACACGATCATGGAGATCACCGTATTCTCCATCGCCGCGCTGGGCACGCTGACGCTGCTCTCCACGCTTGACCCGCGCGTGCGCGCTGCGCCAAGCGCCAAACCCGCCGCGCCGGCGGCAAAGAAAGCCGTGTGGCGCAGCCCGTCGCGCCCGCCGCAGCCCGCGCCCGAACCGCCCGCCGAGCGCCCGGCGTCCCTGTCGAGCTTTTCCACGCCGCTGACGCGCATCATCGCGCAACTGGTGTTGCCCTTCGCCTTTCTCGTGGCGCTCGTACAGCTTCTCTACGGCGGCGATGCGCCCGGCGATGGCTTCACGGCGGGCGTGATCAGCGGCCTGGGCGTGGCGCTGTGGTACATCGTCTTTGGCTACCATGAGGCAAAAAAGCGGCTGGGCTGGCTCCATCCCCGGCGGCTGATCGGGGCAGGATTGACGCTGACGCTGGCCAACGCGGCCTTGCCAATGCTGGCCGGGTTGCCGTTTCTCGCCCACCTCAGCTTTGGGAATTTCGCCTTTTTCGACAACCTGCATTTATCGTCCACGCTGGTCTATGAAACCGGGATTTTCCTCACCGTGCTGGGCTGCGTGAGCATGATCATGGAAGCCATCGCCAATCCGAGAGAGGTGGAAGCATCATGACCATCCTGTTTGCCGTGGCGACGGGCCTGATGTTCGGCCTGGGCGTCTTTCAGCTTTTGCGCCGCGACATGGTGAAGTCCGCGATGGGCTTTTATATCCTGTTCACGGCCATTAACCTGTTTTTCTTCGCCGTCGGGGCATTCAACGGCCAGATTCCCGCCTATGCCAGCGATTCGGGCCGCCAGGCGACGCAGACGAGCGATCCACTTGTGCAGGCGTTGATCCTGACCGCCATCGTGATCAGCTTCGGTTCGTACGCGATCCTGCTCGGCCTGATCTCGTCATCGGCGCGCCGCTACCGGACCGCCGACCTGGACACGCTCGATCACCTGAAGGGCTGAGGTTGCCGCATGACGCCGAACAACCCCGTGGTGCTCATCCCGATTTTTGCCCCGCTGGCCGGCGCGGCGTTGTGCGTGCTGGCCGGGGAGCGCTTGCGGCTACAGCGCGCGCTCGGCGTCATCGCCAGCCTGTTCGCCTGGGCTGCCAGCCTGGTGATCCTGGTCCAGAACTGGGAGAGCGGCATCCAGGTGTACCGCGTGGGCGGCTACGCGCCGCCGTATGGCATCGTGCTCGCGCCGGATATGCTCGCCGCGCTGTTCGAGGTGATGGCCACCACGGTGGTGATGGGCGGCGCGCTGTATATCCTGGGCTGCCGCGATCAGTGCGTGCGTTACCCGGCTTTCATGCCGCTGTTCCTGACCATGTCCGCCGGGCTGAACGGCGCGTTCTACACCGGCGACCTGTTCACGCTGTTCGTCTTCCAGGAGCTGATGATCATGTCCTCGGTGGTGCTCGTCGCGCTCTCCGACAACCGGCTGGGCGTCGAGGCGGCCATCAAGTACCTGTTGATCAGCGCGCTCGGCTCGTTGTTCCTGCTGATCGGCATCGCCGCCATTTACGCCACCTTCGGCACGCTGACGTTGGCGGACATTGCCCAGCAGTTGGAAGGCGGCGCGCGGCCTCTGCTGGCGCAGGCGGCGGCGGTGACCATGATGTGCGCCTTCTTGCTCAAGAGCGCCGTATTCCCGTTCCATTTCTGGCAGCCGGATTTCCACACCACCGCGCCCACGCCGGTGCACGCCGTGCTCTCGTCGGTGGTGGTCAAGGTCGGCGTGTTCGGGCTGATCCGGCTCACCACGCTGCTGTTCATCGAAGAAGCGGCCCTGGTGCGCTCGCTGCTGCT
>JADZBY010000619.1 GCA_020851855.1 Anaerolineae bacterium | reverse complement strand
GGCTGGTGAAATCGACGCCGGGATTGGAGCCAAACGTATCATCCGCGCAGTACCAGCTGCCGTCCGGCGCGTTCACGGCAATCGTCAGGTCGTCGCTGGCCTGGGCATAGAAGCGCAGCAGCGCCGCATTGGTCCCGTTGGTATAGAACACGCGGTACGTCGGGGCAGACGTGGTCAGGCCCCTGCACGCCGGGTCGGCGGACGCCGCATACACATCGCCGCCCGCCGTGATCTGCACCGTTGCCGGGTCGGGCGTGAAGCCGGAATTGAGCGTCAGCGAGCCATTGAGCGGCTCCAGGTTATAGTCCAACGAGCCGCCGGGCACGTCGATCCGCTCGGTGATGCCCAGCGTGGCGGCTGTCTGCGTGCCGCCATACGAACCAACCCAGATGTCGTACTGGCCGGATGTCGGGTTCTGGAAGTCCACAGCCGGGTTCACGGCAAAGCGGTCATCGACGCAGTACCAGTTGCCGTCCGGCGCGTTGATGATCAGCGTCGTATCGTCGTTGCTCTCCGCATAAAAGCGCAAGAGCGTCGCGTTCGTCGTGTTCGTGTACGACACGCGATAGGTTGGCGCGGCAGTGGTCATGCCCGCGCAGCCATCGCCCGCCGCCGAGGCATCGACTGCGCCGCCGACGGCTACCTGGACGGTCGACGGATCAGGCGTGAAGCCGGAATTGAGCGTGATCTCGCCGTTGACGGGCGGCTGGTTATAGTCCAGCGCGCCGCCGCTCTTGCTGGGCGTCGTGACGGGATTCTGCGCTACCTGGGTGATGAACAGCGTGGCCGCCGCGTTCAACCCGGAGCTGTAGCTGCCCACCCAGATGTCGTACTGGCCTGCCGCCGCGTTCTGGAAGTCCACGGACGGGTTGAACTCGAACGTATCGTCGTTGCAATACCAGTTGCCGTCCGGCGCGTTGATGATCAGCGTCGTGTCTTCCGTGGACTCGACGTGGACGCGCAGGAACGGCGCATTGCCGCCCCATTGCAGGCGCAGATCGGGCGCGCCGGTGGCAAAGCCCGCGCAGCCATTGCCCAGGTACGCGACATTCACCGTGCCGCCGCTGGTGATGTCCAGGCGGAAGGGATCGGGCGTGAAGCCAGCGTTCAACGTCGTCGATCCGAAATTTGGCTCAAGATTGTAGTCCAGGACCTGATCGGGGCGCAGCGTGGGCGTCGGCAGGACGCCGGGGCCGATGTTCTGGCCGGTGATGACCAGCACCGCATCGCCCGTCGCGCCGGGCGCAAAAGTCCCCACCCAGATGTTGTACCGGCCCGCCGCCGCGTTGGGCACGTCCACCGCCGACTGGAAGCCGTTGCCGAAGTCGTCGTTGCACAGCAACTGCCCGGCGGGCGTGCGCACCACGAGCGTGGTGTCAATCACGGTGGCGTCGGTGAAGATGCGCAGGAAGGCATTCGCGCCGCCGCTCCAATCCAGGTTGA
Source organism: Anaerolineae bacterium (assembly GCA_020851855.1). GTDB lineage: Bacteria > Chloroflexota > Anaerolineae > Aggregatilineales > UBA2796 > JADZBY01. The sequence continues at coordinate 6,769 of JADZBY010000619.1, read as the reverse complement.
AGTCCGGCTGGGCGGTGACGAAGCCCGAACACGTAGGATTGGCGTCGGCAGCGTTCAGCGTGCCGCCCGTGCCGATGTCAATGGTGTACGGATCCGGGGTGAACCCTGCGCTGAGTGAGGCGGAGCCGTAGTTGGGCGGCGCGTCGGGCGTGAGCGGCCCCAGGTTGCCTGGCCCGCCCTTCTGGGCCTGAGCAGGTACAGCGCCGCCGAACATCATGGCTACGGCCAGGATGGCGATCAGCGCGCCATAGCTGAACATACGATAGTTCGATGTTTTATCCATCCTACACATCCTCGTGAGGTAGGTGCAAGTCGGCTTGAGAGGTCCAGTCTCATTCTATAACCGAACGTTCGAGCCTGTCAATCACGCTGATAATTAACATATTAATATAGTTTGGTTATAAGTCGTTTACACGCTCCTGGGCAGTGATTCGAGGGTGCGCAACAGGTCAATTTGTGTGCGAGTGAACGCTTCCGACGAGTCATCGCGGGGGCGAGGAAGGGCAATCGTCTGCTGAAGGTGGACGCGGCCAGGGCGCGCTGTGAGCACGATGACGCGGTCGGCCAGCAGGACCGCTTCGCGCACGTCGTGGGTGATGAACAGGATCGTTGGCCGGAAGCGCGCCCACACATCAAGCAGCCAATCCTGAAGCTCGCGCCGGGTGAGCGCGTCCAGCGCGCCAAACGGTTCATCGAGCACCAGCGTCTGGCGTTGCAGCAAGAAGGTGCGCAGCAACGCCGCCCGCTGGCGCATCCCGCCGGAGAGGGCCGCCGGGTAGGCATTCGCAAAGCGCTCCAGCCCGAAGATGGGCAGCATCTCGCGCGCCCGATCCAGGGCCTCGGCGCGCGACCGCCCGGCGATTTCCGGCCCCAGCACCACGTTTTCGAGCACGGTGCGCCACGGCAGCAGCAGATCACGCTGTGGCATGTAGCCCACCTGGCCGGGCACGCCGTCGATCACCGCGCCATCGACGACGACATGGCCCCGATCGGGACGGATCAGGCCGGTGATCAGGTTGCAGATCGTGCTCTTGCCGCTGCCGCTGGGACCGATCAGCACGGCGAAGTCGCCGGTGGGCACGTCAAAGCTGACTCCGGCCAGCGCGGGCGTTTCCGGGCCGTTGTCGCGGAAGGTCTTGTACACGTCGTGAAGCTCAAGGCTCATGATCAGGTTCCTGCCCGGTCCACGGGGCAAGTGGGCCGGACACTGCCAGCGCATCGTAGAAGCCGTCGCCGGGCCGTTTCCCGCCGTCGATCAACCCGGCGACGGCCAGACACTCGTGCAGGCTGTACAGGTGCACCAGGCGGTACAGCCGGTCGAGGTCATCGGCCAGCAGCCAGTCGAGGCCGGGGCGCTCGCGGTAGCCGGTGATGCGCCAGTCATCCGAATCGATGAGCGCGTACATCGAGCGGATGCAGAAGTAGCGGCTGGCGCGAATCTGGGGCCAGAACGTGGCCAGCGGTGTGCCCTCGGCGCGCAGGTAGAGCAGCGTCCCATCGTGCGCATAACGCCGCAGCCGCTCGTTGAACAGCAGCTTGACCGGCTCGACGTCCGGCTTCAAAGGCAGCGGCGCACGCAGATCGCCCGCATCGTCGCGCAGGATGTCCAGCTGCGCTTGCTGGGCGTACAGCGGCGACGTGCTGCCGTACAGCCGCATGGCGCGTACCACGAGCAGATCATGGTAAGCGATCAGGTCGGGCACACTCATCGCGGGAAGCGTCTCGGCGGGCACAGCGCCCTCTTCCGCGATGATCTGGCATTCCCGGTCCAGCGCGATGCACAGCCGGTAATCCCACACTGCCGCTTCGAGCAGGGCCGGGCTTTCGGCGCACAATACGAGGCCCCGGCATGGGATGGGCGCGCGTCCGGCCCACACCGCCGCCAGCCGTTTCAGGTCCGCGCCCAGCAGCGGAAAGACGGCAACGGGCCGACCCTGGCACACGTGCTCGATCATCGCGTCGGAGCTGCCGTACAGCGGGGAGAGCGCTTCCCAGGCTGCGTACAGGGTGACTTTCGAGCGGGCGAAGTGCGGCCCGGTCCGCCCCGTACCGCCGTAGCCAAGCAGGTCACGAGCGATGGCAAGCTCGGCGTTTGGCTCGGCGTTCGCCGGCTGCAACGCGAGCCCCAGGAAGCGCTGCGGCTCGCCCGGCCCGCTCCCGTCTCGATCCAGCCCGATGACCCGGCACTCCGACTGCGGGCCGAGGTGCGCGCCGCCATACAGCGGGGGCAGGATGCCGCGCTCGTGCATGACTTCGAGCGAGAGTTGGTGCAGCGCGGCCAGTTCGTCGCGCAGGGCGCGGCGTGCGCTGCGTTGGGTCTGTTCCGCACGAAGGCGGCGCGCGCCAGGCGCTTTTCGCTCGCTCGTGGGCGGTTCGTGGTTTTCTCTGCGCGAGCCGTTCACCGAAAAATCTTCCTTGCGCCCTGCGTACGGTCTGGCGGCGGTGGCCCCGTCGCTGCCGGGCCGCCGTGAATCCACGACATGTAATTATAGGCGATTCCCGGTTCGGCGCTTTGGCGCTGATCGCCGGGCGGATGGCCGGCGCAGGCTGGCTCGCCTACCCCCTCGATCCAGTCTCGGTTACAATTCCCGGCATGACCGATTCATACGACCCTTCAACCGGCCCGCTCGTCGAGGCCGGGCACGCGCTTCACATCCGGCAGGCTGCCGGTGCGGACGTTGCCGCCTGTGACCGGCTCGACCTGTCCTACGAAACCGAATACGTGTGGCAGATCGACGTGCGCGACGAATCCGGGGCGATTGCGCTCGGCTTCCGGACGGCGCGCCTGCCGCGCACGCTGCGCGCCATGCCGGTTCACGGGGCCGGGATGCTGACCGAGGCACTGCGCCGGGGCGACACGTTCCTCATCGCTGAGGAAAACGGGGCGGTGCACGGGTACGTTCTGATGCACATCGATTCCGGGCGCAGTCTTGCCTGGGTATCGGCGCTGGGCATCGGGCGGCCCTGGCGGCGCACCGGAATCGGCACGCGGCTGTTGCGCGCGGCCTATGAGCTTGCATTGGCGCGCAGCGCGGATCGTATCGTGGTCGAAACGCAAACCAAGAACTATCCAGGCATCTGCTTCTGCCTGAAGAACGGGCTGGTATTCTGTGGCTTCAATGACCGGTATTACGCCAACCAGGATGTCGCCCTGTTTTTCGGGCAGGCGGTGCGCTGAACCCACCCGGTAGCGCCACACGAGATGATTGATACCGACGTTCTCATCAGCTTTCTCCTGATGGCCAATGAGGTGCTCACCTCGGCAACGGTCATCGTGGCCGTGTCCATGCTGCTCTACAATCTCGCGCATGGGCCGAATGACCGCGTGGCGCGGGCATCCAGCGCGCTGCTCGGCTCGGTGTCGCTCGCCTACCTGGGCGATGTGCTGGTCGCCATCACGCGCTCGCCGGACCTGATCGAATCGTGGCTGCGCTTCGGCTGGATCGGCGTGGCGCTGGCCCCGGCGGCGCTCTTTCACCTGTCCAGCGCGCTGCTGGAGACCACCGGCCTGCAATCGCGCGGGCGGCGGCGGCGTGTGGTGCGCCTGCTGTACCTGATCGGGTGCGCGTTCGCCGCGGCGGCGGGCCTCACCGACCTGCTGATCCATTCGCCCATCCTGCGCCCGCTGCCGCTCATGCAGCCCGGCCCGCTGTTCGGCGTGTACTTCATCTACTCCGTCGTCTCGACCGTCTTCGCCTTCAACAACGTGCTGCGGGCGCGGCGGCGCTGCCTGACGCGGGCCACGCACCGGCGCATGACGTACCTGCTCTTCGCTCTGATCACGCCCGTCGTCGGCATCTTCCCCTATTCGCTGCTCTTCCCGCTGCCGGTTCAGGAAAACCTGCTCGCCGTGCTCCTGCTCACCAACGCGGGCAACTTCGCCATCGTGTTCATGCTGGCGTTCATGGCCTATCCGCTGGCGTTTTTCGGGCCGAGCAAATCCGACCGCGTGATCAAGGCCGAGTTGCTCAGTTTCATGCTGCGCGGCCCGGTGACCGGCATCGCCGTGCTGATCGTGGTCATGTTCACGCCGCGCCTGTCGGGCATCGGCATCCCCGGCGCGGCGCTCATGCCCTTTCTGTCGGTGGCGGTGGTTCTCGGCCTGCAATGGTCCTTCACCGTGATCATCCCTTTCCTGGAGCGCAAGCTGATTTACACCGCCGACCAGGACCAGGCGCGCATGATCCAGGAACTCGGCGCGCACGTGCTGACCGAGGCCGACGCGCGCCAGCTTCTCGAAGCGACGCTCGCCGCCGTGTGCGATTACATGCGCGTGCCGAGCGCGTTCGCGGCTACTGTCGGCCCCGACGGCGTGCATCTGGAACTGACGGTTGGGCCGCTCGCGCCGCGCGGCGAGGACCTGAACACGCCGGAATTTCTCGCCCTGGTGGCGCAGGCGCGCAACGGCGAGAACGGCAACGGAAATGGCGACAACCACGCGGGCGCTCTGCGCGACGCCGGCGCGTTCACCCCGTCCAATTCGAACGGCGCGCCCACACAGGCGCACGTCTCCATCGCGCCGTGGGGATCGTACTGGATCGTGCCGCTCAAGGGCACGCGCGGGGGCGCTTCGGCGGGGCGATTGGCCGGCGTGATGGGCATCTGGGCGCGCTCGCCGGAGCCGGATTTGCAGCCCGAAGAGGAAATCGTCTTCCGCGTGCTGTACACCCGCGTGGCGCGCGTCCTGGACGACATGCGCCTGCAAACGGAACTGTTCTCGCGCCTGGAAGACATCATCCAGGAGTCGGATGCTGTGCGCGCCGCCGATACGTCGGTGCGCTATGGCAACGCCTCGGAACTGGCGCGGCTGGCCGAAGCGGCGTCGGTCGTCGATCAGCCAGATTTCGTAGACGTGGTGCGGGCGGCGCTGCGCGATTACTGGGGTGGGCCGGGGCTGACCGACGAGCGGCTGGCCAAGCTGACCGTGGTGCGGCAGCTCTTGGCCGACAACGAGAACCAGGAAGCCAAGGCCATCCGCGCCATCATCAACCAGGCGCTCGAACGCATCAAGCCGGGCGGCAACCGCAGCATGACCGCCGCCGAATGGGTGCTGTATAACATCATCGACCTGCGTTTCATCCAGGGCAAGAAGGTGCGTGATACGGCCCGCCAATTGGCCATGAGTGAAGCGGACCTGTACCGCAAGCAGCGCGTGGCGATTGCGCAGCTCGCCACGGAAATCGCCGCGTTGGAGCGCCGCGCGCTGGAATCGCAGCAACCGCCCGCGCCCGGCAGCCCGGCGCGCACTGTGCAGCCCGGCGAAGCGCTGACTCCGACGCCCGGCGCGGGGCGCTGACCACCATGCAGCCCATCCACCGCCCGCTGAGCCGCACCGCACTCGCCTTCCTGGCGGCCTTTGCCATCGTGGCCGTCAGCCTCGTCTATTGGAGCGTGTTCGCCGCCGATGACCTTTTCGTGCGCCCGGACAATGTGCGCCAGCAGGAGCTTGAGCGCGCGGTGCAGCGCGGCACGATCTACGATCAGGCCGATGTGGTGCTCGCGGAGAGCCGTCAGGACGGTTTTTCGCCGTCCGGGCTGCCGAACATGCAGCGCCTCTATCCGCATCTCGCCGCCGTGAGCGCTATCGGCTACTCTGCGCCGCTGCAAGGTTCGGGCGGCATTGAGGCCAGCTTTGACGCGGCGCTGAGTGGCATGGACCAGGCGGATCCCATGGCGCTCCGGCTCAAGTTGATGGAACACCGCCCGCGCGTCGGCAGCGATGTGCGCCTGACGCTGGACATGGTCACCCAGCAAGCCGTCGCGGATGCCTTTGCCGGGCGGCGCGGCGCTGCCGTCATCGTGGAGACGCCGTCTGGCGCGATTCGCGCGCTGTACAGCGCGCCCAGTTTCGACCCCGGCGCGCCCGACCTGGACTGGGAAGCGTTGCGCGCCGATCCTGCCGCGCCGCTGCTCAACCGGGCCACGCAGGGCATCTACCAGCCCGGCGGCGCATTACAAACCGTGATCCTGGCCGCTTTCCTCACCTACCGCTCCAACGTGGACACGCCGATCCTCGAGGGCGCGTCGCCGGTGCGCGTGAACGGCCTGACCCTGACCTGTGGCCAGGAACCGGAGTCGTCCTTCTCGGACCTGGAAACGGCCTACGCGCTGGCCTGTCCGGCGTTATTCCTTACCGCCGTGGTCGATGATCCGGGACCGGCGCACGTTCAGAAGATGATCGAAGCTTTCAGGCTGACAGAGCCGCCTGCGCTGGCTGAGCTAGAAACGTCGATGGGGCGGCGTGGGCTGCCGCTGGACATGATCACTTCACCCAGTGGGCTGTGGGCGGCGGCGACCGGGCAGGGCGCGCTCACGGTGACGCCGCTGCACATGGCGCAGGCCGCCGCCGTGATCGCCAACAACGGCAACACGGTCCCGCTGAATCTCGTCTCCGGGCTGCGGCGTCCGGGCGGAAACTGGCAGCCTGTTTCGATGGCGGGGCAACCGTCCGCCGTACTCACGCGCGAGGTGGCGAGCGGCGTACGGGATGCAATGCAGATGGCCGTGGCGATGGGCGCGGCGCAGGCGGCGCAGAATCCGGACCTGCCGCCTGATGTCGAGGTGTACGGGCACGCGGCGCTGGCTTACACCGGCGCCGAATCGAACGCCTGGTTTGTGGGCTTCGTGACGCTGCCCGATGGCCGGTCGTTGGCCATCGCGCTGGTCCTTGAACAGACGGACGATCCGGCCATCGCCGCCCAGGTGGCCGGTCAGGCGCTGGCCATCGCCGCCCAACGCGCGGGGGAATAGCGGCAGCGTTGGCGGGCGC
>JADZBY010000618.1 GCA_020851855.1 Anaerolineae bacterium | reverse complement strand
GTGCTCAAGGCCCGCCGCTATGTGGATAGCGTGCTCGTCGTGGACGACGGCTCCACCGACGATACGGCGTGGCTGGCCGAAGCGTGCGGCGCGCTGGTCATCCGCCAGCGCTCGAACCAGGGCAAAGCCGCCGCGCTGAACGCCGGACTGGCGCGCGCCCGCGAGCTTGACGCCCAGGCAGCTATCCTCATCGACGGCGACGGCCAACAGAACCCCGCCGACATCCCGACCGTGCTCGGCCCGGTGCAGCGCGGCGAGGCGGACATCGTGATCGGCTCGCGTTTCCTGGGCGCGGAGAGCAAGACGCCGAGCTGGCGTGTGGCCGGGCAGAAGCTTCTGAACTGGGCAACCAATATGGCGTCGGGCGTGCCACTCACCGATACGCAGAGCGGCTTTCGGGCGCTGTCGCGCAAGGCCATCGGCGCGCTCAACTTCCGCACGACGGGCTTCTCCGCCGAGTCGGAGATGCAGTTCATCGTCCGTACCCATCAGCTCGTGGTGCGCGAAGTGCCCATTGTGGTCAACTACGACGAGGGGCCAAAGCGCAACCCGGTCCGCCACGGCTTCCAGGTATTGAACGGCATCCTGCGCATGATCGGCCAGCACCGCCCGCTGCTGTACTTCGGCGCGCCAGGGCTGATCGTCCTGATCGTCGGCCTGGCGCTGGGCATCGGGGTGGTCGGCACGTACCGCGCCTACTCGGCGCTGGCGGTTGGCACGGCGCTCATCGCCATCACGCTCGTCCTGCTGGGCGTTTTTGCCATTTTCACCGGGCTGATTTTGCACACCATTCGCGCCTACATGACCGAACGCTGAACAAGCTCAACCGTGAAAAGCCAGACCACGCCTCAAAATTCCATTTGACAAAGCGAAAAGGCGCGTTTATACTGTCCTTCGACTTCTGCAAGGGGGAGCGCCGATTGCAGGCGCGCTATGGGCTTGGCTCTGGCTCCGCACAGCATCATCTTCTCTCGCAACGCCCATCAAGGCATTCGCTGGGCCATAACCTGCTTTACCTATAACCCCGCCTGCGCTATCGGCACAGGCGTTCTCTCTGCGTCCGCCACTTGAACGGCTCCCGGTCCGATTTCCATCGCCACTGGGATGCCGTTTTTTTCGGCTTGTCGCTGCAAAAGTCACCAAAACACACCCTTATCGGGGGATTATCTGGAGCCTATGGACGCATCACAATCACCTGTCAGCGCGGAAATGGACTTTCTGACGCTTCTCGAAGAGTCGTTCCATTTCGAGCAGCCTGAGCGGGGCGACCTGCTCACCGGCACCATTCTCGCCATCGATGACCAGGGCATGATCGTCGATGTCGGCATGAAACGCGACGCCGTGGTCCCCCGTTCCGACCTGGAGCGGATGGAAGGCGTCACCTACAGCCTGGGTCAGGAAGTCCCGGTCATCGTCGTGTACGTCGAAGATCACGACGGTAACCTGGTCGTCTCCGTTTCGCAGGCCCGCCAGAGCGAAGACTGGATCCGCGCCGAAGACCTGATGCAGACTGGCGAAGTCTGGGAAGGCGTCGTTGCCGACGCCAACCGGGGCGGCCTGATCATTCCCTTCGGCAACCTGCGCGGTTTTGTGCCTGCCAGCCATGTTGCCGATCTGCCGCGCGGCCTGAACGAGGATGACCGCAAGGACCATATGGCCAGCCTGGTCGGCAAGAAGATTCTGGTCAAGGTCATCGAGGTCAACCGCAAGCGCCGCCGCCTGGTGCTGAGCCAGCGCGAAGCGACGCGTGGCCGCCGCGACCAGAAGAAAGAGACGCTTCTGGAAGAGCTGCACGAGGGTGAAGTGCGGCGCGGCGTGGTCAGCGGCCTGCGCGACTTCGGCGCGTTCGTTGACCTGGGCGGCGCGGACGGCCTGATCCATATCAGCGAACTGGCCTGGTGCCGCGTCAAGCACCCCAAGGAACTGCTCAACGTGGGCGACGAAGTGGATGTGTACATCCTGCGCCTGGACCACGAGAGCAAGCGCATCGGCCTGTCGCTCAAGCGGCTCCAGCCGAACCCGTGGACGCTGGTGGACGGCATGTACCACGTCGGCCAGTTGGTCGAAGGCACGGTCAGCCGGGTGGCGCAGTTTGGCGCGTTCATCAGCCTCGATCCGGGCATTGAAGCGCTGCTGCACACCAACCAGATGGCTGATCCGGCCCCCGAAGACCCGGTTGGCATTCTGCACGAAGGCGATAAGCTGCTGATGCGCATCATCAGCATCGAGAGCCACCGCCAGCGCCTCGGCCTGAGTCTGCGCGACGTGACCGAAGAAGAGCGCGAGCGCTGGACCGAAGAGCACGGCACGGTTTTGACCGTTATTCCATCCGGGTCTGGCGTAGACGCCGATTCTGCGGTAGACTCCGTCGAAGCGGTTGAAGTTGCCGAGGGGACCGAAGAAAACGTCGTTGCTGAATGATCGCCGGGGAGTTCCCCATCAACGTGAAGCAACACGTGAAGGCAGGCCCAGCGCCTGCCTTTCTGATCCGTCCGATTCAGAGCGTTCAACAGCCTATCTTCTGGATGAAAGGGGGTGAATGCGTTGGCTTCCGTTTACCTGCGTCCGAATGAGTCTCAGGAACAACTGCTCAAGCGTTTTCGTAAGCAGGTCGCTAAGAGCGGCATCCTGAGCACGGTCCGCCGCAAGCGCTGGCATGTGTCCAAGAGCGAATTGCGCCGCATCCAGAAGAAAAAGGCGATCCGTCGCGCACGCCGCAAGCAGCAGCGGCAGTATGGATGAGCTGAAGTCCATGTAGTGGCTGCAACGCTGTACCCTCACTTCCCCACCCCTCTCTCCCTCAGAGCGAGAGGGGAGCAAACCGGTTACTGTCCGGACGGCCTCTTCTTCATGAGGATGAGGGGCGCGGGGTGAGGGTTCGGTCCCATTCGATCAAGGAGAGGTATGAAAAAAGACGAGAGCAAGATCGAGATCGAAGGCAACGTCATCGAGACGCTGCCCAACGCGAATTTCCGCGTGGTTCTGGACAACGGCCATGAGGTGCTCGCTTACCTGTCGGGCCGGATGCGCAAGCATTACATCCGGATATTGCTCGGCGACCGCGTGCGCGTGGAGTTGAGCGAGTATGATCTGACCCGTGGCCGCATCACCTACCGCTACGTGCGCCGGGGCGGCCCTGGCGAGCAGGATTCATCCACCTAACCCGTTCGTAGACCATAGCCCATAAGCGGACATGCGCGTGCGCTGCGCCCGTGGCGCTGTTTTCCCCCGACCCGCCGCCTGCGGGTTTTTTGTGTGTAGAGGTTAGAGGTTCTCCCCGTTGCGAATTGGCCTGTCGTCAATAGCGCTGGCCTGGGCAGGCAAGCTGGCGATCCGGCGGCTGGGCGCGCAGTGGCGCTCGCTGCTGACGATCATCGCCGGAGTGCTGCTCGCCGCGTCGGTCGGTGCGCTCATCCCGCTGTACATGACCGCCGTCGCCCAGGTGAGCCTGGTCGAGCGCCTGAACAACCAGCTTCCGCCCCACGAGACGAACGCCGCCGCCAGCGTTGCCCTCATCCCGTCCGCCCTTGCCACGGATCAAGATTTGCGCCTTGCGGAAGACCGCCTCGACGCCGATGTACGTGCGCTGGCCGACCGCCACTTGGCCCAGGCCTTTCCCGGCTGGCTGGACCGCGTCGTATTCTATGGCGAGACGAGCGCGCTGGCCATCGATCCGCCCCCGGTGATCGACGACGAGGGCGAGGCGCGCATCCCCGATCCGGTCGCGCGCGTCTTCCTGGCTTACTACGAAGACTGGCCGGCGCTGGTGAGCCTGATCGCGGGCCGGCTGCCGCAAGAACCGCCCGCCGCCGGGCCGGATGTGGACGTGGAAATCGCCATCCCCTTCGAGGCGCAGACAGCGCTGGGCATCAATGCCGGCGATGTGCTTGATCTGGACCAGGGCGGCCCACGCGGCGGCTGGCCGAGCAGCCGCAACGTCCGGGCGCTGGTGGTGGGCATCGTCAGCGCGCCGGAGACGCCCTCGCCGCTAGAGCGCGCCTATTTCATGTCGCCGTCGCCGCTGCGCTTCACGGAAACCGGCGGCGAGTACCAGGCCGAGTTTGCGGTGTTGGCAGAGCGCGCCGCCTTTGAGCGCGTGGCGACGGATTTCATCCCCGATACGCCGGTGCGCGTCGGCTGGCGCTTTCGGTTCGACCATTCGCGGCTGGCTTTCTCGCGCAGCCCGGATGCGCGCGCCGCGCTGCTGGACTTTCAGGGCGCGCTCACGGCGATGTTCCGGGATGTGGGGAACGCCGATCTGCAGCCCACGTACGGCACGCGCCTGATCGATTTCCAGACGTCGGGCGGGCAGGCGCAGGATCAGGGCATCCTGATCGACTATGAGCAGAGTGTGCGCTCGCTGGACGCGCCGTTTGGCCTGCTATTGCTTCAGGTCGGGGCGCTGGTGCTCTTTTACCTCGTCGTCACGGCGGCGCTCGTGCGGCGCGGCGAGCGCCGCGAGATCGCCATGCTGCAGAGCCGGGGCGCAAACGACGGCAGCCTGATCCTGGAGCGTGGCCTGGAAGCGGCGCTCATCTGTCTCGGCGCGGCGGCGATTGCGCCGGTGCTCTCCCAGCAGATCATCATCCTGGTCACGCCCTTTTTCGCGCGCTACCAGGATTTGCCGCTGCTCTTGACCCCGCAGGCTTTCCTGTTTGCGGGCGTCATGGCGGCGGTGGCTTTCGTGGCGCTGATCAGCACGCTGCGCCCGGTGCTGCGCCTGCCGCTCATCTCGGCGGGCGGTGCGGCGTCGCGCAGCGAGCGCCAGCCGTGGTGGCAGCGTTATTACCTCGACGTGGTACTGGTTATCCTGGGCGCGCTGGCCCTGTTGCGGCTGGTCGGGCGCGATACGCCGCTGTTCAGCACCTCGGCGGGCAGCGCGGCGAGCGATCCGTTTCTGCTGCTCGCCCCGGCGCTCTTGTTCCTGGGCCTGGGCAGCGTCTTGTTGCGCCTGTTCCCGGTGCTCGCCGCCGGGGCGGCCCGGCTGCTCGCCGCCGGGCGTGGTCTGCTCGGCCCGCTGGCGACGTGGCAATTGAGCCGGGAGCCGCTGCACTACGGGCGCATCACGTTCCTGCTGGCGCTGGCCATCGGCATCGGCTGGTTCGCCACCAGTTTCCGCGCCACTGTCAGCCGCAGCCAGACGGACCAGGCGCAGTACCGCGCCGGGTCCGACGTGCGGGTTACGGAGCGCGATCTGCGGCTGAACGCCTCGCGCGCGCGGCCCCGTGAAGCGTACACCGCCCTGCCCGGCGTCGAGGCAGCGTCGGTCGTTTGGCGGCGTCCCGGCGTGAACTTCCAGCCCGACCCGACGCGCCCCGCCATCCCGACCACCATCCTGGCCGTGGAAAGCGCGACCTTCCCCGGCGCGGTGTACTGGCGCGACGACCTGGGCGAACTGGGCCTGCCCGGCGCGCCGGACAATGCCCTGCCCGAACGCGGCGCAGAATTGCCCTTTGCCCCGGCGTCGCTCGGCCTGTGGGCGCGCTTCGACGTGCCCGGCCCGTTTGGCCCGCACATCGCGGACCTGGACCGCCTGCGCAACCGCACCACGCTCTACGCTCGCCTGCTGGACGCCAACGGGACGTGGCTGATCGCGCCCTTCGCCCTGCGCGAGATTGAATACGCGAGCACCGGCGCACAGCAGCCCGGCCTGGGCGGCGGCGGCGCGTTCGTGGCGAACGGCTGGGCCTATTTCGAGGCGGACGTCGTACGGGAGAGC